>CALELH010000568.1 GCA_937902595.1 uncultured Myxococcales bacterium | reverse complement strand
GCGGCGCTCTGCGTAGCGCCGACGCCGCCACCATGCGCTGACCTCTGCGCCCTTCGCGAGGCCTGCGGAGAGGCCGACGATAGCTGTAGTGTCAATTGTGATGATGCTGACTATGTCGATTCAGAGTGGTTCCTATCTCGATATGCATGCTTGGTCTCAACGGACAATTGTGGCGCCAGGGCGCTCTGTGATGACGGCCAGGAGGCGGGCGGCTATGCATGCCTCAATTGGTGTCGAGACCGACTCTCCTGTGAAGAACAGGAAGGGAATATACTCGAGTGTTTAGCGACCTGTGGTGCCGGAATCCCTGGGCGCGATGGACTTGTATTCGAGTCTGCGTATGACTGCCTACGCGACGCCGGTGAGGACGCCGAGTGTGAGCCAATATCAGCCTGTATTGATGCGGCACAACCCCAGGAACTCTGCGTTGAGTTCTGCGGTGAGCAGGTTCGTTGTGGGCTCGTTGAGGACGCTGAAGACTGTGAGAGAGAGTGCCGAGGCGACGTCGACTCTGATGACACGATTAACGAGCTTCAGTGCGTTTTGTCTGCTCTAAGGCGACAGGCTGGATGTGCTCCGGTTGCGGAGTGTGTTGGAGCAGAGGTGGAGCCTGCGTCGGAGTTATGTCAGAGCTTCTGCGCGGAGCAGGCTGAGTGTAATCCGGATTTAGATGAGTTCCTTTGTGAGCGTGAGTGCACCCCCCAGCCTGCAGGTCTTCCGGTCCGCAATGCGTGCCTTGGGCATGCGGAGTGCCCAGAATATCCAATCTGTGTTCAATCGGATGGCGTTATTCCAATGGAGTGTGTAGCTGCCTGTGAATCCGTCGCGATGTGCGATGGTCTGGTCGGTGCAGAGCCTGGAGCCCTTTATGCGAACGGAGAGGAGTGCCAAACAGATTGTGCAGCGCGAGCCATCCTGGCCGATGCAGAGTTCGTCGGCAATCTAGGTGAGTGTCTAGGCGAAGTTATGTGTGAGGCAGAAGGGGTGGCCGGTTGCTTTGAAGGTCGCATGCCCATCGACTGTGGATCAGGATGGGACGCCATCGTGGCATGTAATAATCAAGCACTGCTCGCCATCGCTGGGATTAATGACCGAGCGAGCTACGTAATGACCTGTGAGCAGCAATTTCAGATGGACCCTCAACAGACCGAGATGCAGCTTACGTGCTTGATAGATGTAGCGGCCATGGCGAATGGTGATCCGCTCGCTTGTTTTGGTCAATTGGCGTGCGTTTTGGGTGACCTCGGCCCATGATCTTAGCGCTCGCGTTCGTCGGGTTACTTACTCCGAATATCCAAGCGCCGTGGGGCGTCTCGATGGGGGAGAGTAAGACCGCGTTAATCGATGCGTTCAAACCTGTCGGCAAGATAGGTAAAGCGAATTGGACGCGAGAGAAGAGGGGCGAACTCGAGGTCTTCAGCTTCGGGTGTCCATCCTCTAGTGGGTGCTTTTCGGCTCCGTCTGCAGCGCAATTCCACTTTGTGGGTGACAGCCTAGCCTCGGCGACCTTCACCTTCCGCCAAGAGCAGTCTCCCGATGGCACAAATATAAACCTGTTGGTGCAAACCACTCTAGCAGCGGGCGGCTTTACTCGGGTCTTAGCAACTCAGTCAGCCGTTGGTCGTCGAACGAAGTATCTGCATCACCGCGGCCAGACCCTCGTATGGGTTCAAGATGGGCCGGACATCGACCTGAAGTTGTACAGGGATGAGAAAGCGCCCATCGGGCGCGCCGAGGCTGTCGCTGCGGGTGCTCAGCTGACCCTTGATGACTATCCTGGCGCAGTGGAGTATTCCATGGGTCACAAGGCCATCGTTGGAAGAAGATTCCAGGATGCGGAGCAGCTCTTGAGCGCCGCACTTCGAGTACCAGCGGTCTCTCCAATCTTAATGCGAGAAGCGAGGTATGTGCTGGCGATGGTCATCGCGGCCGACGTTAAGACAGCCATTGGCCAAGGGGGGATTCGGTCCAATGAAGAGCGAGAGCGGGCCGATAGACGGCTGCAGCGCGCTGAAGGACTCGCGCCAAGTCTGTCTACGCATCTTAAGAGTCTACGAGAACAGCTAAAGCGGTAGAGTGTCTAGTAACCCGACCAGAAGATGAGTACCAAAACCGGTCGCTCGTTCACCTTCACGGGTCGGCCCGGCCAGGTCGACGTGCAACCAGGGACCTGAATAGTCACCCAGGTGCTCCGCGACGAATTGCGCGGCACATGAGGATTGAGCGTTCATTCTGTCTTTTACTGAGTTCTTCATATCTGCGACAGAGCTCTTAAACTCCTTGCGGAAAAACTCGGGGCAGTACGGCAGTGGGTGGACTAGATCACCCGTAGATTTACCGACGGCTACCGTCGCAGTCTCTAGCGCTTCATCATTACACACGATCGCCGCGTGTCTTTGTCCCGTCGCGACCATTTGAGCGCCTGTAAGCGTCGCGACATCAATAACGACGTCCGGGTTGTGATGACGGGTAGTGTATGCCACTCCATCCGCCAAAACGAGCCGCCCTTCTGCGTCCGTATTATTAATCTCGACAGTCCTGCCGGAATACATCGTCAAGATGTCATCCGGTCTCGTCGCCTCCGGGCCCACCGAATTCTCCGCGAGGCATAGGAGAGCGACGATGCGGTGCTGAGCGTTCAGCTGGACCGCGGCCTTGAATGCGGCGAGCACCGCCGCGGCGCCCCCCATATCCGTCTTCATCCCGGGCATGCCGGTCTTGCCTTTGATGCTGAGCCCACCCGTATCGTAGACGATCCCTTTGCCCACCCACGCGATCGTCTTTTGGTCAGCGGCACGTGGATTATGGTCGAGGATGACGAGCGCCGGAGGGGACACTGCAGCTTTACCGACGCCCCAGAGGCCACCGAGACCGGCATGCGCCAGTGCCTCTCCTTCAAGAACAGTGATCTCGGTATCGAGCTCTGCGGCGACCTCACGAGCGAACTCGACGAAGACATCTGTGTTGAGCTCCGAGGTTGGTGTATCGACCAATTGCCCGGCGAATCGAGTCGCGTTCATCATCGTCTCGAGACGTTCCGCGTCGACAGGCTGTTCATCGTTACAGACGAAGGCCAGAGATACGACGCGTCCGTCATCGGGCCCACTCGATTTTCTCGAGTATGCCGGTAAGGCACGAGCGACACCGTTTGCGATCCCTACCGCATATGAAGCGCGTTCGCATGCGGCGACTACAGCGGTCTCCCCTACGGGTGAGATCGCTGATTTGAGAAGAGTCGTGACGCCGTGTGTTCGAGCCGGAGTGTTGTGCCTGGAGCACGCCTCCGGCAAGACGCAGACGATCACTTTTTGGGCGACCTCGCCGCTCAGCCATGTGTGGGTAGACGCGCCAGCGTCTCCGGGTGAGCAGGCATCGATCATAGTTTCCCATTGAGCGCTGATGGCTTTAGGGAGTGAATCGATGACTTCATCGCCCAATAAAAGATCTCTCCGACCCACGTAAACTCGGGTCGTCGCGGTCTTACAGGCGTTTTTCAGAGGAACAACTTGAATTTCTGTACGCATGAAGCCGACCCTACTCATAGGCAGTGACTTGCGCAAGCATCCGAAGTCGGTGAGGAGCGGAATATTTTGATTCGCCTAGTCTTGGTCCTCTCAATGGTGTTCATCAGTCCAGCCGCGGCTGACTCCACTCGCGATTCTCCTTGGGCTCGTTTCTCTCAGCCTGCCCCTGGAACCTCCGAGGTCGTGGGCAGTTACGCAAACGGCTGTTTGTTGGGGGCTGAGAAGCTAGAGGTTAAAGGGCCCGGGTATCAGAGCATTCGTCGGCATCGGAAGCGTTTTTTTGGCCACTCGAGACTGATCGCGTTCATCAAGCGTTTTGCGGTGTCGCTTCAAGATAGAGGCTTCGAGGATATTTTAGTCGGAGACCTTTCCCAGGTGCGCGGAGGCCCACTCCCATTCGGTCATCGCAGCCACCAACTCGGTTTGGATGCTGACCTCTGGTTTACAGCCCCTGATTCTAAGCTTCGAGGTGATGACAAGAACTTCCGCTCTCTGGTTAATGTACACACCGAGCAGATTAATCGAGATGTGTGGTCTGACCGCATACCAGCAACCCTCAAGCTGGCGGCGGAAGATCCGGATGTCGCCAGGATCTTTGTTCATTGGGTTATCAAGAACGAACTCTGCAAGACGGTGGGTGAGGATCGTTCTTGGTTGCGCAAGGTGCGTCCCTGGTGGGGACATTCGCGGCACTTTCATGTCCGGCTCCATTGCCCCGAAGGGAGTCCAGGGTGTGTATCTCAAGCATCAATTCCCAAAGGGGATGGCTGTGGTAAAGAGGCGTGGTTCTCTGCTGCTCAGGTTAAGAAGCGTAAAGCGAGGACTAAAGCTGGGAAGAAGGATAAGAAGAAACGTCCCCGTAAACGGCGCGTTCTACCGCCGCGCTGTCGCGCGCTGATCGTGAATCCCTAAGGAGTGATGAGAGCGGCGAGAGTCTGCTTTCAGGGGGTAAGCCTTAGGATGACTCGTGATGCAACTTCACTGAGCTGTGAACGAGACTCTGAACTTGACCAATCTCATGTTCGACGATGCCGAGAATCATCGCCTGGCCCTTGCGAAAGATCTCACCGAGCCAGCCCTTCTCTGAGAACCCCATCGAGAAGCCTTCCTTATCCGCGACCGTCGGCAGGTCATCTATCGCCCGTCTGAGTTCGGTGGCGAAGTGTGATTCGACTGTGTGTCCGACACGACGATAGAGACGATCAACCTCGTGACTCACGGCCATACGGAGCGCAGAGTCCATTCTTTCGAGGCGGCCCGCATCAGGACCCAGCCCCGCGATGGGGCCACTCAGCTCCTCACGGAGCTCTCTCAGGGCGAAGCGCGATCGCTTCAACCTTGTCTCAAGAAACTCTCCAAAGGGTGCCCAAATAATTCGAGTTGCCGACTTAATGGCTGCGTTCTGCTGTCGTTTGGTGCCCGACTCTAAGCTCTCTAGGACACCCGAACGCTGCAGCACACTCCAGGCGCGCTGAGCATTTGGTAAGCGAAACCTTGGCCTAAATGCATTCTCAAAACCAAAATCAAGTCGTGAGCGAACGTCCTCGATTACCTTGGCGGTGAGCGCCAGTACGGCCGCTGGGTGGCTGGGCTCTACATCGGGAAGCGGTGGCAGTTCGGCGAGGTATCGAGCGAGGTCGACGCTCCCCCGTAAATCCATCAGGGACGCGAGCGTCTCGATTGGGTCATACGCTGTCTCTTCTTCATCGACTCGCAGTGACTCTAAAGCCTCAGTTATGGGACGATTCGTCTGGTCGCTCTTATCGCTCACGGGATCCTCAAGGCAGCACATTAAAAGTGTATAGCGGATGCCGAGCGGTTCGCCTACCCCCATTCAAATTGCGTTCAGGAGATCGAAGGGCTAGCGTGTCACAGCAGCGTTATCTTGAGAACGATGTAGAGGGAGGCATGCAACATCTGAGTGATCCAATCTGTCTCTACGGCTCTTGGGCTGAAGGGGACAGGTGTGTTTACGGATCTATATCGACTAGATGTACTCTCGTTTTCCTCAAGCTGACTCTGGTCCTCGCGACTGTGTTCCTCTGTTGTTGCACGCCATCATCGACATCGCCGGCCGTGTCCAAGGCGCCTATCTTAGATGCGCAAGTCGCAGTACCTGAGAAGAAGAGGTTCGAAGGTGAGGCTCCGAAAGGGGCCTTCGTTGTCGAAGATATGAGCATCGGAACCTACGGTGGAAGGCTGGCTCTTGCGTCCGCGGGTGCCCCGAAGACGTTTAACCCTCTCTTGGGAAATGAGTCTTCAAGTAACGCGGTCCTGCGACCGATGTTCTCCGATTGCTGGACCTTCAATAATGGGCGGCAGGAAGAAGAGCCTGGTCTCTGTTCATCCTATTCCAGATCACCCGATGGTTTGACCTACACATTCACTCTGAGAGAGGGCATTCGTTGGTCAGATGGGCATCCCATTACCACCGATGACTTCGAATTCTCATATGGTGTGTTGATGGATCCGGCCATACCAAACTCCGACCGCGACATCTTCAACGAAGGAACAGATAAGCACGGTTCACCGCTCTTTCCTGAGTTCAAGAAGCTGGATAGCCGGCAATTCCAGTTCACCCTTCATCGACCTGACGTCCTATTCCAATACGCGGGAGGCAGCTTCTCAGTCATGCCTAAGCATCGTTGGGAGAGGGCTTACAAGGAAGGGCGCTTTATGAGCGTTATGGGGGTTGGAATGAACCTCGAGCAGCTCGTTGGTTCAGGTCCGTTTGTCGTCGTACGCTATGAAGTGGGCGCGCGCGTCGTCATGGCACGAAACCCCTACTACTGGAAGATCGATCGAGAAGGACAGAGGCTACCCTATCTCGACGAGTTGGAGTTTCTGATCGTCCCTGACCATAGCGCTGCTCTGCAACGCTTCGAGGCGGGTGATACTCATTTACATGAGGTGCGTGCCGGCGATTACGAACGCCTCAGGCGCAGAGAGTCGGCGTCGGATTTCCGTGTCGTAGACCTAGGACCATCCTTCAATACGAATTATCTTATGTTCAATCTCGACGCTCGGAAGCGCGATGATGGGACCCTCTATGTTGAGGATAAGAAGCGGGATTGGTTCGGCCGTAAGAACTTTCGCAAGGCGATTAGCCACGCGATCGATCGACAGTCCATTGTCCGCAATGTGATGGGTGGGCGCGGGCAGCCACTTTGGTCGTACACGAGCCCCGCCAACCGAAGGTGGTATAGCGACACGACTGAGAAGTACCCCTACAACTTGGAGCGCGCCGCGAAGCTGTTGGCTGATGAAGGATTCAAGAAGCTCGACGGCAAACTCTATGATCGAAGGAGTCGTCACGTCGAGTTCAGCATGATGACAAACGCTGAGAGAGACGATCGCATCAAGATGTTGAACTATATCAAGCAGGATCTACTTCGTTTGGGCATCACGGCCCATATTAGGCCGGCTCCATTTAATCAGGTCGTCTCGGCTCTTCGAGAGAGTCGAGCCTTCGATGCCATCCTCTTGGGTTGGGGGACGGCGATTCCACCAGATCCAGCGTTTTCGAGGAACGTGCTCTTCAGCGGGGGGCACAGTCACAGTTGGAATCCGGCTCAGAAGACGCCGGCGACCACCTGGGAAGCAGAGATCGACGACCTGCTTCGTAAGAACACGTCCACCACAGAGTATGACGAGAGAAAAAAATACTCCGACCGAATGTTCTCAATCTTTAGTGATTTTCAGCCGCAGATTCAGCTTGTCGTTGCTCACGACGCGGCGGCGGCCAACAAGAAGGTAGGTAACTTTATGCCTTCGGCGTTGAGGCCGTGGACACATTGGAATGTCGAGTCACTCTATTTGAAAAATTAAGGTGACTCGCGAACAGCGTCAGAGGCTACTTCGCTTCCTCAATAGACTCATCGAGCTCTATCTCATCATCGCTGTCATCGGATCCTTCAATTTGGATCTCTTCGGCGTCGTCTAAAGCCTCTTCGTCGTCAATATCGGCGAGCTTAGCCTCATCATCGTCAGGGCTGTCATCGTCACCCGACGTCTCCATGAGTCGTTTTACACCCTCTTCTTCGTCGAGCGTGATCTCTTCGACCTCGTTGTCATCCTCGTCCTCGTCATCTTCTGCGGTGACGTTAGGATCCTGATCGTCATCATTGACGGCGTCTTTCGCAGCCTTCGCAGCCGCTCGACTCGACGTCTTCTTAGCCGGTGCCGGCTTGCTTACCGAGGCCGAAGCGCCACAATTGGGGCACAAAGCTTCAGGACGATTGAGGTCGTAAAACTTCGTCTCGCATTCGTCGCAGGTATACTTCTTACCAAGTTCCAGTCGAGGCATGATCACTCTCCGCGTTCTTTAGGACGGTACAATATCGGTCGCTCGATTCATTGGGCCTTATCGAATGAAAACCCAACGTCGTCAACGCTTTTTTGTTGGTTCTTCTACGGGGAGACCTGAGTTTTCTAGTGATGCCTTGTCCGAATCGTCCATGGATCCGCGCATTATCTTGAGGTTGCGTAACGCCAGAATGTTGGTTGGTTCGACTTTGAGAACTCTCAGCAATAGCTGAGTCGCCATCTTGTTTCTTCCGACAGCCATCGCCGCAACCGCCGCGTTATTTAGATGTCTCATTGCCTGGGGTTGGCGCTCTGCTGCCCTCAACCATGCACCTGCGGCAGCTGGGTACTGCTTGGCATGATAGAGCGCTCGTCCAAGCCTGTCGTAGCCCCAAGCGCTGTCTGGATACACCTCAGTCATACGTGTCCACAGCGCGGGAGAGTCTTGGAACGCAGAGTGCGGTCGTAGGCTTCCTGCCACCATGAGCGTGAAGAGTAGGGTAAGCAGAACCATCTTAATCTTGTCTGCTCTCTCAATCCACCACTTGAAGTCTTTGACCGTTAAGACGAAAACGAGAGCAAGAAAAGGCAGGGAGAGAAACAGATAGCGATCAGCCATGTACACAACACCCGTTCTGAGATGCATGTACGGGGCCATGAGCGTGCACGCGACCGCGAGTGCATGGCCACGAATGTCGTTCTTGCGCACCCCTTCGTAGATGAGCCAAAGGAGCAGGACTGCTAAAGCCATAGACACGATGGCCATCGGCGTGTGCCATATGTCTAATCGAGGCGTGAAGTAGATGTGGTTTAGGTCAGCAGGCCAGGCGATCTTTCCAAGATAACGAAGCGGCAACTGCAATTTGTCCCCAAGCAGAATGCTCTGGGTTGGTTCCCGCTGGAGCTCAGCCGGGAGGGCGACGCCACCACTCGCGATCCGCGGTGCGATGAACAGCGCGGCGAGAGAGAGTATAGATAAGAGAATGCCTACGCTGAACCAACTCTTGTCTTCTTGCGCATGTCCTTCGGCGCGCAGCCGAAGATAAATCCATACGAGCAAGACTGGCATTACAATCAGGTGGCCCTTAGCCATGACACCGAGCGCGCTCAGCACGACCACTAATATGGCCATCCCGTGGCCACTGGCCGAGCGTACATATCGTATGAATACTAGAAGAGTACAGAGACATAGAGAGGCAGCTAAGAGGTCCTTTCGTCCGCTCACCCAAGTGATGACTTCCACCTGGACTGGGTGGGCATATCCGATAAACGCCGCGACGGCGGCGGTTGCAGAAGAAACACCCAAGACCCGAAAGAGCGCCATTGTCAGGCCTGCGGCGAGCACCAGAAGAGTGAGGTTGTGGGCATGAGCCCACAGCGGTGACTGTCCGTGAATCTGCAGGTCGAGGTAATGACTTAGGTCACGAATCGGGCGCCATGTATCAGGTCGCTCTAGGTCAAAACTCCAGGCGATGAACTCAGGTAAAGACAACGCGAAGTGCTGGTTAGCGAGGAATATCGTGTCGTCATCAAAGTCAACGAAGCCATTTCGGAGACAGATCCCATGAACGAGCACCAAGCCAACTAGGGCTAAGAACGCGGGCTTATTGGCGCTCCAGAAACTCTCTGTCTTGTCCGCGTCTTCTGTCATCATTCGCCAGATCTAAATGACGGTCTTCGACAGAGAGTATATGAGTCGCGACGGGAGTTGACTACGTTGGAGGTCGTCGCTACTTCGGATTGTGACGCGCCTCATGCAACGCAGCTTCGATCATCTTGGTTTGTTCGGCTGGGTTTCTCCAACGCTCTTGGTATTCCTCAGAGAGCTGGTCGACCGGATCGAAGTACAAGAAGTACTTACCCGGCTTAACGGAGGGCGCTGTATAGACTGAGATCCCTGAGCCACGTTGATATGTCTCGTAGCTATGGACACCTCGCTTGCCACCACCGCCAGGCGCGTCGACGACAAAAGTTGGTGTATTGAACCCTGCCGTAGATCCTCTCACGTATTTCTCAATCTCGACCGCGGTTTGAACTGTGGTTCGTAGGTCTTCCGCACCTTGAACTAGGTCGTGGATATACACGTAGTATGGCGTCACGTTGATGTGTCCCATACGTTTCACGAGGAGCGCCATCTTCTCCTTGGTGTCATTTACGCCTCTCAGCAAGACCGATTGGTTTCTCACCTTGATGCCCGCGTTGAAGAATCGCCTTAGGGCTCTGGCGGAGATCCCCGTGATCTCTTTGCTGTGGTTGAAGTGCGTATGGAACGCGACCTCCTTACCAAGGGATCGGCCAAGATCGCTGACGACGCAGATCGCCTTGAACCAAGCATCATCGGAGAGCACCTTTTGGGGCATCACGGCGAGACCCTTGCTCGCGAAACGGATACGACGAATGTTTGGCGTATTGAGGAGGCGAGTACCAATCTCTTCGATCCAATCAGCTCGAAGGTTGTACGAGTCTCCGCCGCTAATCACGATGTCTTCAAGCTCTGGCCGCGAGGCGATGTATGCGAATACCTGTTCCCAGCGGGACTTGTTCGCCTTGAGGCTCACTTTCTCTACTTGGTCTGTGTCTTGGCCTACGGCGTAAGACCGAGTGCAAAAGCGGCAGTAGACCGGACACGTATCAAGCACTAGGAACAGGGCTTTGTCCGGATAGCGATGTGTGAGCCCCGGTACCGGCGCGTCGGCTTGCTCGCCGAGTGAATCTAGTCCCAGCTTCGGGTGGTCTGGAAGGAATCTGGACGCCATCGGGATGAACTGAAGACGCAAAGGGTCGTCAGCCGGGTTGCTCCAGTCGATCAAACTCAAGAGATAAGGACTGACACGAACGGCCATCGGAGCGCGGTGGAACCCACGCTCAACGTCTTCGATGAAACCACCCGGCACGAGACCTTCGATCGCAGCCAGCAATTTATCGGCGCGAAAGATCGTCTTCTTGGCTTGCCATCGGTGATCGAGAAATGTGGCGGCGTCGACGTCTGCGTAGGCAGGAATTCGACGCCAGAACTCACCTTCAAGTAGATCTTTGTAATCAAAGATTGATGAATCCACCGGTGGGCGCAGCGCCGGCGGTGTATTCAGGACGGGTAGCTCCGTCATGAGAGACCTCCATTAAACTGTCAAATCAGGACAAATTCGGAATTAGTACAAACGAATGCTCTGACGGCTTCGACGCCGCCTATAAACCCATCACGTCTGGCTGATGGGGCACTAATCCTTGGAGGAACCACATTTAACTAACATACCCCAAAGAAGGCCGATTCGTCAATCTGACTGTGTGGTTATGTTCTGGGATATTTGCAGGTGGGTGAGGGAGAGTGAAGAGATCGATACACCTAGAGGGACGTACCGATCACCTCTACAATCTCTTGTGCTGGTAGATCCGAGGTCACCGCGTAGGTCAGATCACCTACGTTGAACAGCGCGACACGATGCCCGTGACGGTCATGCATTTGTACCGGACGATCACCTACCATTTGGATATTCTCTTGGAGATCGATTGTCCCGTGGCCATCAAAGACAAGCACTGACATCTTGTGGGCTCCCACTCGATATATGAGCTGAGCGGCGGGTAAGCTCCGCTGCGCTTCCTTCATGCGGATTCGGCTCAAGCGCGCGCCTAGAAGGCTAACTCGCTGGTCACGGAACCTGGGCGTTGCGGCAGAGAAAGGGAGTTTTCCGGCCAGCCAGGTCTCCACTTCCGAGTTGATCGCCGTAGGCACTTCCACCGGTACTTTTTGTCGGTGCTGGTCCACCAGATCATCCACGACGACAGAGGTATTGAACCCCGTCAGAGGCACAATCAATACAAGGGCCACAGCTACGAGGGCCAGAGCCGGAATAGGATGAGCGATCCACCTCACTACGGCCTTCGCCTTCTCTGGCCGCTGCGCCACCCGTAGCCTTTTGTTTAGCCGGTTGCGCGCATCAGGAGACATTTGGCAAGGCTGCTTGAGAAGAGGTTTTACGGCGTCGAGGAGCCAAGACTTTTGCTCCAAGAAATGCTGGCAGTCTGGACAGGAAGCCTGGTGCGCATCGAACATGGCGCGCTCGCGCTCATCGAATTCCCCATCCATGTAGGGATCTACGAAAGCTCGAAACTCCTCGCAACCGACTGTATTCATCAGCTGTTTTCCTGCCTCTTTTGTCGGAAGCTTACCATGCTGGTTACGTTTTGCCCTTCATTGAGATCCTCGGACCCCTCGGGCGTCCTGATGACACCTCGCTTGGCTGCGTAGCCAAGCAGTTTAGATTGAAGAATCTTGCGCGCCCGATGAAGCCGGCTCATTACCGTACCGACCGGACAATCGAGGACCTCCGCGATCTCTTTGTATGAGAGGTCGTGCATGTCTGCGAGTAGGATGGTCATCCGGAACTCGAAGGGCAACTCATCGAGCGCCTTCATGACCTGGTCTCCGATGAGATGCGTCAGGAAATCTTTTCGAGTTTCAGGCGGTAGAAACGAGGACTCCTCAGCGGCGTGCCGCTCCAGCATGTCGTCTACCTGACGACCATCGAAGACCGCACGCTCCTTCTGTACCTTACGATACTGATTAATGAAGAGATTCGTCTGAATTCTGAACAGCCATGCCTTGACGTTCGTTCCCTTTTGAAACTTGTGCCAAAAGCGATAAGCGCGAAGTAGAGTTTCCTGGACGAGATCTTCAGCGAGTGTTTCGTTGCGCGTCATACGGAGCGCGGCGCCGTACAGAGCGTCTGCCTGTGGCATCGCGACCTTCTCAAAAGAATGCTCGTCTCTATTCCGGCCGAATATTGATCGGCCACCCCTCTCATCTCCATCCTCTTTTTGTCGCCCAAATAAGCGAGAAAACATATCAATTTACCCCAGCGAACTAGTTGTCCTTCATAGGGAGGACCGCAGAGACAGAGTGATTTATTCCATTCATCATCAAATTTACTCATTTTTTTTGTGTGCCGGCCAACTTGTTTCACAGAACAATTGCGACTCGGCGCCAGTTTCATCCTAGAATCCTATTTGTGTTGTATCAAATCGCTATGGCCGCAGTGCTGCTGCTCTCGCCTGGACCGAGGCTCGATCTCGAATCACTCCTTCGGGAACATGGGTGGGGTCCGATGGAACGTGACGCTGCATTAACTCAAGCCGCTCTTGAGATGGCGCAACTGTTTGGTGCTTCCGCACGAGGCGGTGACCCAGAGTCAGCCGGTGGGCATCTTCGGTTCGTGCTGGAGAAGAATGGCGTCTCTGACGCTCATGTCGTCCCGTTTACGGTTAGGCACGAGGAGAATGCGGACGCGTCGCAACACTTCCCAAAGCTGGTATCTCGCTTAGAGCGCAGGCTGGCACCGACTCATATTGGATTGGGATCCTATAAAGGGGCTGATGGGTGGACGACCACCATCTTACTTGTTCATCGTGGAGCCGCCATGGAGGAACCGCTGCCGCGTACGGCAGCGGTGGGTCAAACCCTACGTGTATCCGCGCTCATTAGGCGCGGCTATTTTCGTTCTCGGCTCTTACTAGGCGCACCAAACCAGGCGGTGGTTCAGGAGTCGCCTGCCTTTCAGAAAGATCGGCGTTTGGAGGTGGATGTTCACTTCAACGCGGGACCCGGTCGGTACGCGCTCGAGATCGTCGCGGAGAGTCAGTACGGTCCAGTTGTTCTGAACAAGAGCTCTGTCTACGTAGGCGTCGAGCCTCCAAGACTACCGTTGGTGCGTCTAAGACCACCCGCCGGATCCGCCCAAGTGGAGGATCCAGCAGAACGCCTCATAAGCATGGTCAACGCCCATCGTGTGAGTCATCAGGTGGCGCCGCTGAAGTGGACGGAGAGTCTGGCTAGAGTTTCCCGGCAGCACGCTCGGGAGATGAGCGAGCGGCGCGTGCTGGCTCATGGCTCTCCGAATACGGGTAACCTCGTGACGAGGTTGAGGACGGCGGGAGTGGAGGCGACGGCTGTCGCGGAGAACCTCGCCGAAGCCAGCGACGAAGCATCCGCCTTCCGGGCGTTTCTTGCGAGTCCTGGTCACGCGAGAAACCTGCTCTTGCCCGGGATGACCCACATTGGGATTGGCGTAGTTGGTCGTTATTATGCTCTCACGTTAGTGAGGCTTGATGATTCTGTAAGGGTTCCCGCGCAAGTGGTCCCAGGTCTTCACTAAAATCACGTCTTGCGTGCGGATGCTTGGATCAGCACAATGCGCACCGATCTTGTTGAGGGAGCCTTTAGATGGCAACAGACTTATTCGCGGATATCACCGCCGAAATCGCGGAACCTCTGGACGCGGCGTTGGTGGCCGCTGGAGCAGAGCCAGGTGTCGAACTCGCACCTCCGACGCGCGACGGGGCCGGAGATTTAGCGCTCGCCTGCCATCGATATGCCCGGGTGTTTAGGAAAGCGCCACAGGCGATCGCTGATGATCTGGCGGCGGCGCTCGTCGGTCACCCACTTGTCTCCGAGGTCGACTCGACGGCGGGTTTTCTAAACCTCCACTTAGATTGGACAACGATCGCGTCGAAGACCCTCGCTTGGGCCTCTTCAGATGATGGTGCGCTCGGTCGCTCCGATGCTCTTTCTGGGCAGAGGATCGTCGTTGAGTACAGCTCACCCAATACCAACAAACCGCTTCATTTAGGGCATTGCCGCAACAATATTCTGGGCGCAAATGTGTCCGATTTACTCAAGGCTGCCGGTGCAGATGTGGTTCGGGTGAATCTGATCAACGATCGTGGAATCCACATCTGTAAATCGATGGTGGCGTACCGCCGAGATGGTGGGAACGTCACGCCCGAGTCCTCGGGGAAGAAGGGGGATCATCTCGTTGGAGACTTCTACGTTCGTTTTGATCAACTCTTCAGCGCTGAGTATGCGGAGTGGGCTTCGACCCACGGTACCGAGATGTCGAAGGATGACTTCTTCAATAGCGACCAGAGCGAGATCGGTCGAGAGACGCGCGAGATGCTCCTAGCCTGGGAGGCGGGTGACGAGGATGTACGTGCTCTGTGGCAGATGATGAACCGATGGTGCGAAGATGGGTTCAACGCGACCTACGAACGCATGGGCGTCGGCTTCGAGAGGATCTACCGTGAGAGCGAGACCTACCTCTTGGGCAAGGACTTGATCGCTCAAGGCCTTGAGACGGGAAGCTTCTCTTATGCAGAGAACGGCGCGGTCGTGTTCGACTTGGAGCGCCTCGGTTTGGAAGGGGAGAAGGCCGTCCTGCGAGCAGATGGGACGAGCGTCTACGTTACTCAAGACATCGGCACGGCGGTCCGTCGCTTTGAGGAGCTTGAGTTTGACCGGATGATCTATGTGGTCGGCAATGAGCAAAATCACCATTTCAAGGTTCTCTTTGGGATTCTGGAGACTCTGCGCCCCGAACTTGAGGGCCGACTTCATCACCTAAGCTACGGAATGGTGGAGCTGCCCGACGGTAAGATGAAGTCCCGTGAAGGCACGGTCATTGACGCTGATGACTTCATGGACGAGCTCAGGGATGCGGCAGCGGACGCGGGTCGCTCCCGATGGCCTGATCTTGATGATGTTGCTCTCCTCGAGAGAGCTGAGTCTATCGCGCTCGGCGGCCTAAAATTTTTTCTACTCAAGTACGCGCCTCCAACCAACTTCGTGTTCGATCGGGAGCGGAGCATAAGTATTGAGGGCGAGACGGGGGCGTATTGCCAATATGCTTTCGCACGTGCCACCAGCATTCTTCGGAAACTAGATAACGCTGATAAGGGTCTGACCCCCGACTATTCGTCGCTCAACAATGAGCAGGGTCGTGCAGTTTTGCGCGCGATGCTGGCCTATCCAGGTGAGGCGCGGTCGGCAGCTATAGATTTGAAGCCAAGCTTGGTGACGAAGGCGGCTTACGGTCTCGCGAAGTCATTCGCTGCCTTCTATAATCACCCCGAATGTCGGGTGATCGGGGCTGAGCCTGGGGCCATGGCGGCGCGGGCAGAGCTTGTCCGTGCGGCTCGGCGAATCCTGGGCGGCGCACTGAATCTCCTTGGAATGAACGCGTTGGATGAGATGTAACTCTTGGGACAGCTTGACGGCGTCTTGCTCCTCAGATGATGGTTAGAGTATGTCGCTGACAACTCTCAAAGCCGGATCTTTTACCATTCGGGGGCGCTCCCTTGGTGGCTTTTATACTGGTTTGCACATCCCTGAGCTGAACGCCCTGCTCGACGTGGGGACGGCGCTAAGGACGGGAGCTGGGTCTAGAAACTTGTTTCTCAGTCATGCACACGCCGACCACGTAGGGTCTCTCCCAGGTCTGTTGGGAATGCGTGGGTTGGTTGGTGTCCCGCATACGCTCAGAGTCTTTATGCCAAGGGAGACGGTGGAGGGGGTCACAAAGGCCCTTGAGCATCTCTCTCTGGTTCATCGCTGGTCTTTAGCTATCGACGTCGTTCCTATGGAGCCGGGCCAGGTTGAGCGTGTGAAGGGCGATCTCTACGTGCGCGCTATCAAGACGCTGCATCCGGTGCCCTCTTTAGGGTACGTGTTCTTTCGGAAGATCAAGAAGCTCCGTGAGGAGTTCAAATCGCTACCAGGTTCGGAGATTGGTCGATTACGTCACTCTGGTGCTGACATCTTCGATGAATTGGAGCGCCTCGAGTTCGGATATGCGACAGACACGCTTCCGGAGGTTTTAGCAAATAACCCCGAGCTGTTTAAGGTGAAGACGCTCATCTTGGAGTGTACCTTCTTGGACGACCGAAAGTCGGTTAAAGCAGCCCGCGCCGGGTGCCATATTCATCTCGATGAATTGTTGCCGCTCATGGACCAATTTGAGAATGAGCGCGTGGTCTTGATGCACTTCAGCCAAATCTACTCACCAAATGATGTACGCGCCATCTTCGAGAAGAGGTGCCCTGAGCATCAGCGCGAGCGATTTAAGCTCTTTGTTCCTGATGGAGAAGAGTGGTGGGATTAGTTACGCCGTCGAGTCTGCCAAAAACCCAATAGAATAATGAACAGCCAAGGTGACGCTGCGCTGAGATTAGCGGAGCTACAGCCACCTTCGGGATCCGTACGTTCGATGTCGCCATCAACGCATCGATTGCACTGCTCAAAAGACTTTTCAGGATCTTTAGTACAGCGCTCCTGCATTTGGCAGACCCCATTGGTGCCGTCTCGCTTGATACAAAAGGTCTCCGGCTCGCTTCCCCAGCAGCCGTCCACGCACAGGAGACATTCATTCACTTCGGTGTCGTCGGGATCCTCACAGAGGGTATCCAATACGCAATTTCCGTAGGTTGGGCCTGGAAGTTGGCAGTGATCGCCGTCTTCGGCACCTTCGCAGGCAAAATAGGCAGCAGGTATATTTGCCGTGGCGATGAGAGGACACGTTAAGGTGAAGATGAACACCCAGACGGGACGCAATAACCTCATTGCTCGGTTATCCATTCGGGCAGGAGTGGAGACGGCTTGTCCGAGGTGATTAACCAGAGTTGGTGCGCCGCTCGCGTTGCGGCTACGTGGAGCAGATGGCGTGCTTCTGTGGTGTCCGGATAGTGGGCAGCCGTTGGCTCCAGTAAGACGATGTAATCGTACTCGAGTCCCTTGATTTGATAGACGTCCGTTACGTCGATACCTGGACTAAAGTCGAACTCCTGCCTATACACCCGACGCATGTCGGGCACCTCGGCTCGTCGAAGAGCTTTGTAGTAGAGATCCGCGACCCCGCCCGTCCGAGCGACGAGCGCGACGCTGCAGCGCCGCTCTCGACTTCTAAGACTCTTCAATGCGTCTCCCAAGAAGGCCACGGCTTCGCCTGTCTCATCAAAAGTCATCAACTCGACCGGTGCCCCATCTCGCGCATCTCGCGCGACGACATCGCCACCGAGATCACCCAAAACATGACGCGCGAGCTCCATGACCTGACGAGTAGACCGGTAACTAACGGCCAGCGTCGGGAGAATGTTGGCCCGTATACGGATGTCTTTGATGAGTTCGTTCCAATCAGCAAACCCGCTGTCTAGATAGAGGCGCTGCGCGGTATCTCCCGAGAGGGTCACCGGAGCACCAGGTCGCGCTGTTTCGCAGAGTAGCTTTATGGAGAGAGGAGACAGATCTTGAGCTTCATCGACGACGACGTGTTCGTAGCCGATAAATTGACCTGATGGGCCACTCAACCGGCCGTATTTGAGTTGGCATATGCGGAGTAGAGTTGCCCAGTCATCGGTGTCAAGACGTCCCTTGATCTCTCCTGCGAAGATGGAGACCCCATCAATGCCAACGCCGTGGGCTCCGAGACCAGCGCTGTCCGATGGATCGTCTGATTGCTGAGCTACAGTATCGACGAGTTGTTCAATCTCCCATTCATAGAATGGAACATTACGCGACGAGAATCCGGCCTTTAGTCTTCCACGGTCCGTGAGGACATTGGCCCAGGTCTCGAAGGGGTCTCCGAGCTCGCTTGAGGCTCTTTGAAGCAGCTGGCGCAACTGAAAGTGGTTCGAACCAACGTTGGTCTGCCCCTGGCCTTCCATCCAACGTCGAAATGCCTCAATTCTCTGGATTGGGGGCAGGTTTCGCCGGCGAACCCAGGCATCTAGCACCTCGCTACCACACGCTTCGAACGCGTCATCGAAACTTCGGCATTCATCTTCGACGGCCTCTTTCAAGATTGAAAGTAGGGCGGGGTGTCGCTTGAGTCTGCGCGCACCAGACGGGGTCTCATCGGTCAACTTTCGTTTTCTGAGCGCAGGAACAAGGCGCTTAGCGCAGCTCATTGCCCACTCACCGAATGTCCAAATCCGGACCCCATGAACATCGAGGGCCGGCAACACCTTGGACACATACTTCTTGAGCCCTTCGCCCGGTGTAATGACGAGCACTCTCTTTGGTGAGTAGCGTCGCCGATCCTGAAAGAAGAGATAGGCGATTCTGTGGAGCGCGATGGTGGTTTTCCCCGTACCGGCGCCCCCACGAATCACGACGATTCCACTCTGAGGCTGTGTGATCGCTCTAAACTGCTCAGGGTCGATGAGGGCGGTAATCTCAGGGAGCCTTTGGTCTGGTCCGCTTCGACCGAGTCCACCAGCCGGTGCTCGGATGGCCGTTCCTGCTCCTCCGGAGAGAGTGCCGCGGTCGTCGCCCATCTCATGCCATTCGTCGTGCTCATCGCGGAGCAACACGGCCTCAGCGCTTCGAATACGCACCAACTCCCCACCGCTTACATTGAGGGTCCTTCGTAGCGCGACCAGACCGGTCTGCTTTTCGCCCGCGAACGTCTCTTCGTACTCGTCACCCTGTTCATAGCAGTAGAAGATTCTGCTGATGGGCGAGTTTCGCCAGTCAACCACCTGGACGTTTCGTCTCGAGTCGATGAACGCCCGCTTTCCGATCAAGACGTCACGGGTTCGCGGTTCGCCCTTCGGTCTGTCATTCAGCTTCAATCGGCCAAAATAAGGATTGGCCGGGTCAACCGGCGGTTCGTAGTCCCTGTCCTTCGCGACTCTGAGGGCAGCCAAGCGTGTCATGTGCTCTACGAGCATCGCGTGGTCTTCAGAATGTGTCTCAGAGAGCTGGTCTCGTAGATCGATGAGCTGTCGGTCAAAGTCCGTACGAGATACGGGCTGCGAGAGCAGGCGCGCGAGCTCATCCTGAATTCGAACAAGTAGGCCCGATTCTTCTGTGATGATCTCTTGATGCTCGTCGGATAGTTTCGTCACGCTTAGGTTCCATCGATATATGTCGCACCAACTCTAACAATAAATCGTCCTCTAGAGGACTCTCAACGCGTCATCAATGGGGTAGAAATGTCTTTTCTTGGTGTTCGCGGTAAGAACACGCTTGCCGCGCCGGCGCAGACCCTCTTACCTTGCGAGTTGAAGCGGACGCGAATTCCACGTCCGTACAGACGTTTCAAAGGAATCATCACCCCCATGGGCGAACAAAACGTCAACGCGCTTGATGAACATCAGCGCAAGGCATTTACGAAGGCTCTACTGAACGACGTTCGGGCGATGGAGCGAATGCTAGAAGAGAACCTCTTCGAGACAGGCATTCGGCGGATCGGTGCAGAGCAAGAGATGTTTCTCGTCGATCAGAATCTCCATGCAGCACCTATCGTAATGCAGATTCTTGAGCGATTGGATGATGACCGTCTCACCACCGAATTAGCGCAGTTTAACATCGAGGCGAATCTGTCGCCTTTGGTGTTTGGCGGTGACTGTCTTCGGAAGATGGAGACTGAGACCCAAGAGGTCGTTGACCTTGTGCGTGAGGCCGCGGCTCATTTTGGCTCAGAGGTGCTCCTCGTCGGGATCTTGCCGACGCTGCGTCGGAGCGACCTTGAGCTTGAGTTCATGACGCCCAAGCAGCGTTATTACGAGCTCAACCGAGTGATGTGTCGACTACGTGGCGGTGACTTCGATGTCAGGATTAAGGGGATTGATGAACTCGAGATGACCCATGATTCGGTCATGCTTGAGGCCTGTAACACGAGTTTTCAGATTCACTTTCAGGTCTCTCCGGATGAGTTCGCCCGGATGTACAACCTTGCGCAGGCGGTCAGCGCTCCGGTGCTCGCCGTCGGTGCGAATTCTCCCATGCTCTTGGGTAAGCGTCTGTGGAGTGAGACTCGCATCGCGTTGTTTGAGAAGTCCGTAGATATTCGCTCCAGTCACCAGACAGGGCGCGGGATTCGCCCGCGAGTTCATTTCGGTGACGCATGGGTCAAGAACTCGATTCTTGAGCTCTTTCAAGAAGATATTAGTCGACAGAAGGTCGTCTTGGCGGTGGATCTGGAGGAAGACTCGCTGGAGGCGCTTTCATCGGGTCGAATCCCTAACTTGAACGCATTGCGGCTACATAATGGGACGATTTATCGATGGAATCGCCCTTGCTATGGAGTCAAGGACGGGGTGCCCCACATCAGGATTGAAAACCGGGTGCTCCCATCCGGCCCAACCGTCCTCGATGAGGTCGCTAACTCGGCGTTCTTCTTCGGGCTGATGGCCTCGTTACTAGAGGAGTATGGCTCGATATCCGACGTCATGGAGTTTGACCACGCTAAGCGGAACTTTCTCGCTGCTGCGCGCTCTGGTTTGGACGCACAGTTTACTTGGATTAACGGAAAGACCTTCACGGCAGGGAATCTAATCACTCAGCATCTCTTGCCCAAAGCGAGGGAAGGCTTACGTCATCGCGGAGTCGACACCGAAGACATCAGTAGGTACCTGGATGTCATCGAGGAGCGCGTCGACCGAACTCAGACAGGCTCTCAATGGGTCGTCGACTCACTGATTGGCATGGGCAATGACGGCACGAGCGATCTGAGAGTCCGGAAGGTCACGTCGGCCATGCTTGATAACCAGCGCGGCGGCAACCCAGTTCACACCTGGGCACATGCGCAATTGGACGCAGAGAAGCGAGATCGTAATTGGCGTTCTAGTTATCAGACTGTCGGTCAAATCATGTCGACGGACCTCTTCACGGTGCAGCCAAATGATATCGTGGACCTCGCCGCGAGCATGATGGATTGGTCGAGAACGCGTCACATCCCGGTGGAGGACGAGAACGGCCTGCTTCTTGGTCTGCTCTCCCACCGCTCCTTGCTGCGTCTGGTCGCGCGAGGCGGTACGAATGATATGGTTGAGGTGGGCACGGTCATGCGCACGGAGATGGTGACGGTGACGCCTGATGTCCGTACCACTGACGCCATCCATATGATGCGTGAGAAACAGGTCTCATGTTTGCCTGTAGTTGAGGACGGAAAGTTGCTTGGTATGGTCACGGAGCGTGATCTGATCATCGTTTCTTCACGACTGCTGGAGGACTTCCTGAAGGAAGACCAGGACGCCTAGTAGATGGGTAGGTTTGTCTCTAGATGACAGAGCTTGTCTCCATTCGGCAGCGCCTCATCCCCCCTCAAGGCAAGGGGCACACTTCTTCTGCGCGGGTCCCGAATGCCTGGTATGTAGCATGCCTGAGTACGGACCTTGGCCAAGCGCCCAAAGCCGTGACCGTGCTCGGCATACCTTTGGTTTTGTTTCGTGGCGCAGATGGATCTCCCAGCGCTGTTCTTGATCGATGCCCCCATAGGAATGTCCCTCTGTCTATCGGCCGTGTTGTCGACGGTGAATTAGAGTGTGCGTACCACGGTTGGCGCTTCTCTAGCGCTGGTCGCTGCACCCGTGTGCCGGGTTTATGTGATCAGGAAGAGCGTAAAGGCCGATCGGTGTCCGCATGGCCTTGTCGAGAGCAACAGGGGCTGGTCTGGGTCTATGGTGAACCGGGCGAGACACCCGAGTGCGCTCCTTATGAATTCCCCAACGTGGACGACAGCCGATATCACACCGTTTATGACGTGGTCGAAGGTCAAGGCTCGGTCCACGCGGTCGCTGAGAACGCCTTGGATGTGCCGCACACCGCGTTCTTGCACGGCGGACTCTTCCGCAAAGATGGGGAGCGTCGTCCCATCGAGGTGGTGGTGCGCCGATGGCATGATCGTGTCGAAGCACAATATATCGGAGAAGAGCGACCCAAGGGGCTGGTCGGTGCCATTCTCGCGCCAGGTGGCGGGACCGTAGAGCACTATGATCGCTTCATTCTGCCCTGTGTGGTTGAGGTTGAGTACCGGCTGAGCGAGAAGAGTCATATCATCGTCTCGACCGCGCTTACCCCCATTGATGATTTCCGCACACTTCTCTTCGCTGTGGTCTGCTTTAGGCTTCCGTTACCGGGGTGGCTGGTAACGCCGTTTATTCGGCCGATTGCTCGACGGATCTTTGCGCAAGATGCGAAGATACTGACGGCCCAATCCCAAGCGATTGAGCGCTTTGGTGGCGAGCAGTTTGTGTCCACGGAGCTCGACGCCTTAGGTCCACACATTCGGAAGCTTTTAAGAGACGCTGAGCGAGGAATAATCACGCCCGGGGACAAGCCGCTTGAGAGACGTTTCCAGATGCTCGTTTGACCGAGTTGACGCTCACCGACGGTGGGTCATAGGATGCCATTGGAGGCGTTCCGATCTTGAGCCGATTCATCTACCTAGTCTTGTTCCTTGTCATGGCCGGATCGGCCACGTGCGTGGCTGCGCCCGCAGATGGCCTAGTGCAGGAGGTAGAGTCACTCGCGCGTCAAGCCAGCGCTGCCTATAAGCAGGGAGAGTACGAGAAGGCTATCGAGCTGTATCTGAGTGCATACGCCCTGAGAGAGACGGGGGCGCTGCTGTACAATATCGCCGTCGTTTATGACCGGAAGCTTAGAGATGGCGCTAAGGCGACGACCTATTATCGGCGCTACATCAACTGCGACGATGCACGCCAGAAACTCTCAGAGCGGGCACGCACCAGGATAGAGTTTTTCGGGCGGCGCGCTCGGGAGGCTCGCGAGGCTCGGGAGAGACGGGAGCGAATAGAGGAATCGCCAAAAGCGAGTCAAGAGACTGTCGTGGAGACGACGACGACCCGTGAGGTGAGCGCACCGTCCAAAGCGCCAATTTGGTTCATTTGGTCTGGTAGCGGCCTCTTAGCCGCTGG
>CALELH010000567.1 GCA_937902595.1 uncultured Myxococcales bacterium | reverse complement strand
CGTCCAATCGATTCGTTCACGGCGCGCTCTGCTCGTAATGTTCGCGAGTTCTGACGAACTCGAGCGCTCTGGGGTATTCGAGTCTAATGTTCTCGAGGGGTACTGGGGGCAAGATCTCCAAGCAGATGAGACCAACGTCCCTGGCCGCTTCGACGCGACACTAGAAGAGGTGCTGCACCTCATCTCAAGCGCTGGGTATTCACCTGTCTATCCTGAGGCCTTCGGCGAGCGAGCAGGCACGCTGCTGACCGACGCGATGGACCTGGCACGTGGGGGGCGCTTTAACGCGGTGCCGAACCAATACCCAGAGGGGGCCTGGTATCACTATGACGACCGCACCTGTGACTACCGATGTATGGCGACTGAGTATTTTTACTGGGCGCTGACCACGCTGCTGGGCGCTCAAGACGCCCCGGAGCGCTGCGCTGAGATCGCTCGCGAGTGGGAGCCCTGCACGGCGCTCCAACTAGAGATGCGTGACCCTGCCGTCCATCGGCTCTTAACAGACCCTCAGTACAAGTTGCCGACTGTTCTACCGGACGGCGTGTATCGTGGGCAGTGATAAGCGCTTAAAAGCGACTGAGTGACCGCCTCTTTGAGCACGACCAAGTCAGCTGTCATCTCCTCCCCCTGACGCCAGGGGACGACGACGCGTCGAGAACATATCGTCCAGGACGTCAGACTCGGACTTAACCCTGTGACTCGCTCTACGCGAGCGAAAGGCGGACAGCTGCACCACGACCCCATCACAGCTCAATCCACCACCATCGACGCCAGCAGCCAGCAAACGAATATCTTCGCCCTCCCCAATGGCGTCATGGGTGCGGATGTCTGCCGCAGCGACCGTCGCCAAAAAGTCTCGCGCCGCCAGCTCGCTCGTAAGACGGCTGTTAGCGCCAGTACGACTGATGCTGTCGATGGCATAGCTCCTGATGAGCTTTGGCAGAAGCTGAACGAAGGTGTCTCGCTGGTCAAATAGCTCTAGACCGATGAAGTCATCGTCGATCCCGAAGATGGCTCCCCGCTGACCAGGGAGGGTCTCAAAGGCCGTCGTGTGCTCCGAGAGTTGCTCATCATAGACTACGCTTATCTCGGTGCAGGAAGAGGAGCTGGTCTGAACAACCAGCTGATCCAACTTTTCGTTTATGGACGACCAGACAGCGCCTTGATCAGCCGCGCGGCTGTTCATAGATAGGCTCATCGTCACCTGCCTCATCTTGTCCGCGCGGCCTTCGGCGAAGTGCGCCGCCTCGCTCGTCGAGAACGTGCGCTCAGAGGACCCATGTCCGTAGGACCATCGTCCACTCTCTACGCAGGACACAGGGATTCTAATAGTCTTGGTCCCAGGCGCCATAATGGTCAGGTTCGTGATCCGGTTTTGCTTCGCCCCAATCAGCTCCTCTCCATCGACGAGTAAGATTGGACGGCCCTGTAGGTTCTCAAAGAGCAGATGATTGACGTCACCCGCGTCGCTCACCTCAGTGACTCTTCCCCAGCCTCGCTCCAAGGCCTCGTCCAATGTAGCGTACTCTAGAGGACCCTGGTCCTGCCCAATCAAGGGAAACATAACGAGGTTTCCGTGTACCTGAGGTGGGCCAATTTCAACTTCGGCTAATGCAACCGCCAGCGCGCTCATAGTGTCCTCCGATCACTCATGCTCTCTGAGACGTCGCTCACTCTCGGCTAGAGAGCGTGCTAGAGACTCAACGTCCCACCAGCGAGGCGCTATTCCGTCGTGTTCATTTCTCACTAAGAAAGTGGATATGTGAGTTTGATGAGCGGCCGGTCTCCCTGCCGAACTGAGAACCAAGACACGCTCTACAAGCGCTCTCGGCTCACCGGCGCAAGCCAATCTATCTCGGGGCCCAGCGGAACGACGCCCGTCGGATTAATCGTGGGATGGCTGCCATAGTAATGCAGCTTGATCTGCCCTAGGTCACACGTGGACGCGACACCCGCCTGCTGAAAGATGTCCCGAGCATACGCCCACAGATGGGGATAATCAGTGAGTCGCCGCACGCTACACTTGAAGTGCCCGTAATAGACCGCGTCGAAGCGGTACAATGTCGGAAACAACCGTATGTCGGCCTCAGTCAGCGCCTGGCCACACAGATATCTCTGTCTTGTCAAATGCTCCTCAAGAACATCCAAGGTCGAAAACACGAGCCCGACGGCCTCTTCATAGGCTGACTGCGTCGTCGCGAACCCCGCACGATAGACTCCGTTATTTAGATTGGGGTAGATGCGGTCATTCCAAGCATCTATCTCGGGCCGCAGAGATTCCGGGTAGAGGTCAAGGGTAGGGTTCTTGGCGGAGCTGTTGAACTCAGAGTTCAACATTCTGATGATCTCGCTGCTCTCATTATTTACGATCGTCCCCTCACTACGGTCCCAGAGAGCCGGTACGGTCACTCGACCCGTATAGCGAGGGTCCGCCGCCACATAGACCTCCCACAGCGCCTCTTTCCCAAGAATTGGGTCCCCATCATCCGCAGACGAGAACCGCCAGCCCCCCGAACCCATGTACGGATCGACGGCGGTCACCGAGATGACGTCCTCTAGGCCTTTCAGCGCACGATAGATCAGCGCGCGATGTGCCCATGGGCAAGCATAGCTCACGTACAAGTGATATCGGTCGCGATCAGGAGCAAAACGGGTCGTCCCATCGGCGCTTACCCATCCACGAAACTGGCTGTCTTTCCTGACAAATCGGCCGGACGTCTTGCTCGTGTCGTACCATTCGTCACTCCATACACCTTCGATCAATTTTCCCACGGCGGCAGCCTACTCCTTGAAGCGATCATGGACGCGAGCGGAGCTAAAATGGCTCTCAAGGCCCATATTTCACAAAATTAAGACCCATATTTCACAAAAAACAGGGTCCCGAACGTACGATAGATGGCTCATTCACAGTACTATCGAGCATGGACAAAGGGGGTAAAAACCCCGAATTTAGGCCCAAAACCCAATTAAATTACAAAAAACTCACTTTTAGTTCGTCGAATCGCTCGAGCTGATGTAAGGAGTGATCCGCGCGATGACATTGGTGTCACGCGTCTGTGAATAGAGAGAAGTCAGAAAAGGACAGTAGCAATGAGCTCCAAATTATTCGTAGGCGGTTTGGCATGGGCCACCACCGACGACACCCTTCGTGATCATTTTGAACAGTGCGGCGACGTAGTAGAAGCTAAGGTTATTACCGAGCGTGATACAGGCCGTTCTCGTGGATTTGGCTTTGTAACCTTCGGGGACCCAGAGCAGGCTCAGGGCGCTGTTGAGCAGCTCTCTAACTCAGAGCTAGACGGACGCACCATTCGCGTCGACCTCGCCATCGAGCGAGACAACCGCGGCGGCGGCGGCGGCGGCGGTGG
>CALELH010000566.1 GCA_937902595.1 uncultured Myxococcales bacterium | reverse complement strand
CTTTACCCAGCCTTCAGACTCCAGCAGCAGATGTGCGCGAATGTCATGGGCGCCTCGTGGTGGTTCAAGAAGAAGGCTCACCTGATGAACATGAAAGAGGATGAGATTAGAAGAAACGAAAAGCTAAGAAGTTTCGGTTTAACGCCAAGAAGATCAAGATCAACAATCGCAAGAAGGTTAAATTTAAGCCTTTCACTGTGACCGACCTCAATAAATCCAAGGCGGGCAGCCGCGGCAAGAAATACACGCTGTCGTCCAAGATCACCGTCGGAGGCAAGTCCGGTGCACGAGGAAAGAAGGCCGGCACTACCGTCGAGGTCAAGAAGTACCTGAAAGACCTCAACGAGCTTGAGAAGAAGCTGAACGCCATCGGTCATAGTATGCGTGATGGCAAGAAGGGCGTGGTCCTCTCTAAGCAGAAAAACAACTACAAGCAGATGGCCAAGAAATGGAACGCCGCGGCCAAGAAGCTCAAGTCCGCGAAGGGCTTCAAGTGGTTCAAGAAGCCCGCATATTCAAAGGTCAAGTTCAAGAAGGGCAAGAAGGGCAAGTGGCTCAAGACTCCCAAGAAGTTCAAGCTCTTCAAGGCCTTCAAGAAGAAGTACAAGGGCAAGGGCAAGAAGAAGGGCGCTCGCGGCCGCGCAGGTGGCGACGGTACGTCCTACACCAAGAAGGCCTACGATCGACATGTCTGGGGAGCTGTAGATAGCATTGGCTCGGGCATCGAGTACGATGTCAGGCTCTTCGCCGACAGCAAGAAGATCGAGACGTCCATCAACGGAGGCGTCTACGCATACATCTACAACACGAAGTATCCAATCTTTGCCGGTAGCGCCAAGCTCATGAGCGACTCCAGCAAGAGCAAGGGCCAGGGCGAGGCCGGCCTCTATCTGGTCGCCAAGATCGTGGGCATTGAATACACCATCAAGAACACCCCCAAGCTCCCGAAGGTCGAGGCCGCCAAGACCAAGAGCTATCGCGACGAGGTCTCTGTACGACACGAGTTCCCGCCTACTCCATACTGGCCGCTCGCGACGCTCGTCGAGCTCGGCGTCGCCTTCGAGGCCGGAGTCACGGTCCGAGCGTCCATCGTCCCCAATCGGGCATCGGCTTCGCTTATCTTCTACGTGAAAGGTGACTTCTTCGCGAAGGGTGGCCCGAGCGTCTATATCGCATCGGGTGGCGTAAAGTGCGCCCTTGTCTTCCTGGATGGGCAGCTGGAGTTTACGGCCGAGACCGCGCTGCGCGGTGACTCTGAAGGTATTTACCTCGAATCAGGCGTATACGGTCAGGCTTCCATTTCGACCTTGAAGGGTAAACTCTTTCTCTTCGCCGAGGTCGGCATGTGCCCCTACTGCACCGAATACCTCCTCGAGATCTGGAAGTTCGATTCGGGCTTTGGAAAGCAGTGGATGCTCTTTGAGTGGTACACCTCCAAGCTTTATCTGTACACGGCGCCCGCTACTAAGGACGACGTAAAGGAGAAGACCTACAAGCTCAAGATCACAGACCACACCCCTAAGACTGATAAGAAGCCGAACCCCAACGAGAAAAAGAAGACGTATGACGTCAAAGACAAGAAGACCGGCAAAACCGTCGCCGAGATCAATCGCAAGACCACATCGGGCTCGAGTGACTCCATGGGCGCGACAGGTAGCCGACCCAACAAGACGAAGAAGAGTTCGGACGATGATGATTCGGACGATGACGATTCGGACGATGACGATTCGGACGATAATGAAAGCGGCTCCGGCGATGACGGGAACTCTGGTTCCGGTTCTGGTTCGGGTAGCGGCTCCGGTGCTGGCAGTGGCTCCGGTGCTGGCAGCGGCTCCGGTTCTGGTAGTGGCTCCGATTCGGGTTCGGGTAGCGGGTCCGGTAGCAGCTCTGGCGGCGGTGCAAGCTCGGGTGGCTCCAAGGTTAACCTATCCCGCTTGAGGCGGGCCTGTCCCCGTACCATCAAGGCGTTTTGTAAGAAGAAGAGTGGGAACGCTCTGATCACTTGCCTCAAGAGGGCCAAAGCTAAGCGTAAGCGCAATGAGCCCGGCCGCTCCTTCGGTGATAACACCAAGTGCCGCAAGGAACTGAAGAAGGTCTTCAGAGCCCCACCACCACCACCATCTTCTGGCGAGACCAACGCTCCCCCACCTCCTCCTTCGAAGGTAAGCGCTCCACCGCCACCGCCTCCGAGGTCGGGAACGAAGAATGCACGAAAGCAGTTCGAGCGCTGCTCACGCAAATGTGCCAAGAGAAACGGAAAGAAGGCGAAGAGACGATGTAAGACCGCGTGTCGCAATAAGCTCAAGGCAGCCATGCGGGCTTCCTCTAAGAAGGCCCCCCCCGCAAAGCCGCCCACCAAGAGTAAGTCGTCCGACGGCACCAAGAAGAAGGGCAAGAAGAAGACGGGCTTCCTGAATCGCCTGAAGAAGAATATCAAGAAGGGCAAGGCAGCTCAGAAACGTAAAAAGGCTTCGTCCGGAGGTGGCAAAGCTGCACCTCCTCCTCCGCCAGGTAAGGCAAGTAAGGCTAAGAAGAAGCGTAAGAAGCGCAAGAAGCGCAAGAAGCGTAAGAAGAAGTCAGACGACTAAATCGCTCTATGACGCGCAGCCTGATGGTTCATCGGGCTGCGCGGCAGCCACACGCCTCTCGCCCCTTACCCCTCTCTTCAAGGTGGCCTGTCCCAATTTAAGGCAGCGCAAATCCCCCAGAACATCGCTCTGATGCTCCAGGGTATCGGTAACACGGCGGCCGACCGGATCCTCCCGGTCGTGCGGCCATACTTCACTCACGAAGACACAGCCCTTAGACGTCTCGACGCCCTGGGGCTCCGCTGGTTTCGTACACGCGAGGCCGAGTACCTACAAATCAAAATTTTACTCAATGAGAGCGACGAAGACGTTCGCGCGCAGGTCGCGGAAGCGTGTCAGTTTCGAACGATTACAGAAGACTTCGTAGAGAAGTTCATCAAAGCCGGCACCTCCGACACCTCCGTTCGGGCCCGCCTCAGCTTAGCGTCCAACCTATGAAGAGCGCGTCACCGCTTCCCCTCAATAGACACCGCTGTACGCAAGTTAGCGAAAGATGATCCAGCCCCTAAATCTCGAAACGACCTAACGGAGCTGGTCGGCCCCCCCCTCTAGAGCCCCGCGATCCGAACATAATAGGTGTTCCCCTCCCCTCGCTCCGTCCAAGCCACCACGACACGACCATCACGGGCGTCTAGACTCGCCGAATACGGAGGCAGGTTCCCCTGAGCGAGGATGAGCGCGTCTTCACCCACTCCCGACTCATCTAGGCGGCGCAGACGCGCGGTTACGCCGTCGCGAACCCCCTCTAGATAGAGAAGTAAATGGACACCGTTACCGCCGTATGTGAGCGCAGGATAGTAGCTGATGCCGTCCTCAGGAACGCTCCACGAATCAACCGCATCAGTAGCTCCTTCCACGGTAAACAGACCGGCCTTTCGCTGGTTCATGATCACCCCAATGACGGCGTCACCCGAGTTCGAGTCCAGGGACAGGTCAGGGCGAGTGACTTCATCCAAAGACTCAACCACTGTGATCTCCGGCCCCATTGGCCTCGTGTCCTCAGCCCCCAGACGACGCGCCGTAATGCGATAGACCTCCTGGGGCGTACCAAAGCCCCGATGATCTTCCCAAGCGATGAGGGCGGCGCCGCTCTCGTCAATGGCGATGGAGGGAAAGGTCTGATTGCCTTGAGGGTCCTCATTCATCTGGATCGGTGTCCCTCTGATGCGCCCATCTTGGGTGTAGCGCTGCGCGAACACCCCAAAGGTTCCATTCTCCTCGCTGTTCGACCCCACGACGATGAAGCCACCTGCAGGGTCGCATGCGACATCAGCCAGCCAATGATTCCCTGGCATCCCTGTATCAACAATCTGCTCGTCATCGCTCGCGGGCAGACCCTCAGCGCCTACCACGCGAAGACGCATCGAGAGATTTTGACCTTCTCTCCCCGCGCGCTGGGAGTCCGTAGACCAAACGACGACATAGCCACCCGAACGCAGGGCGCACACGACAGGTTCGTTCTGAACGCCCGCTCTGTCCGTATCCAAAGCATACGGCTCAGCGACTATGGAGCCGTCGTGCTCCAAAAGAGCGAAGGCGATCCCTAGATCATCCTGGCCGTTCTCACACCAGGACACCGCGATTCGACCATCATGACCGATAGCCACGCTTGGCTGAATGTTGATGTCACTCGACTGGTTAAGGGGAATCACGATGGGCTCGGCCAGAACAGGAAGCGCCGCCGCGTCTCTCCGGCCCGCGTCCTCTCCGGCGTCCGTCATGACCATCGTTGAATCAAGACCCAGAGCGTCATCAGGGTGAGCGTCTCCTGCACCTGAGTCCACAAAGGCCTGATCTAGGGGGATGATCACCAAAGCGTCTCCAGCAGACTGACCATCGTCACCGGTACACCCACAGCAGACTACGCACATAGTCCAGATCAACATCACACGAACAGACATACTCTCCCCCGCTAAACTAAACTGCCGGTGACGAGAGTGTGCGCCGTCCATACCGTAAGCACAATGTCCACCATCTGAAGTAGCGTCCCCGATGAGGAACACTCCGTAACCAAGAGGGAACATCACGCATCTCACCCGCCCACATTCAGACCGCGGCGACGATGACCGTCAGCGGGGTGGCCCTCCAATCGTCACAGATTCGCCTGGTGAGTATCTTCGGCCCTTGATACCTATGGGCACCTTGGACAGCCGCTCCATACGAAGGACCCCTATGACTACGCCCCTCTCAACAGAGCTTCTCGCCAGAGCGAACAACCGCTGTGAATTGTGCGGAACAGCCGAGAACCTTCAGGAGGTCACCGCCACAGGAGAATCCAAGGGAGCGTCCAAAGAGGCCGTCGCATGCTCCATATGTGCCGACCAGATCTCCGGTGCGTCTGATCTCGACGCCAAGCACTGGTTCTGCCTACAAGAGGCGATTTGGAGCGAGACCGCGGCCGTCCAAGTGATTGGATACCGGCTGCTCTCCGCCCTCAGGCATGAGACCTGGGCCGCAGACCTCCTTGAGACAGTCTACCTAGACGAAGACACCTTAGAGTGGGCGAAATCCGGACTTGAGACGCAACCCGAGGCTGCCACCCTCGACAGCAATGGCGTCCCGCTCTCAAACGGAGACTCGATCACCGTGACCAGAGGTCTCGACGTCAAAGGGACTAACTTCACCGCGAAGCGAGGGACGGTCGTGAAGAACATTCGCCTCAGTGACGACCCCGAATGGATCGAAGGCCGGGTCAACGGCGTCGAGATCTATATAAAGACCTGCTACATCAAGAAGCACGGCTGAGGAGTCTCCCAAGACGAGCACTTCGGAGCCCCATCGCCTCGTCAGTCAATGAGCCGACAGGGCCGGCTCACCCGCTCTCCTCCCACCAGTATTTACGCGTTCCTCCGTCACGACTTTGGATACATAGAGGTATGCGTCTGCTGCTCTGAGTCATTACACCCGCCACTTAAAGCTGGAGACTGTTTTTTTTTGTGAATAGAATCCAGCGAACAAACGTCGGTGCACGCACCGGGTTCCTAAGTTGATACTGCTGTCCGGAGGGGGACGACTGATGTTTAGAATCGCAACAATCTGCGCCTGCGTGTTCACGCTGCTGATACCGAGCCTGATCGAGGCCAAGCCATTCTCCTTTGACCGCGACGAGATCACGGTCGAGCCCAAGGATCCCCGACGGTTCAAAGCGAAGGACGAGAGTGACGTCGGGAAGATGGTGCGCCAGGGCTCCAAGGGGAAGCGGGGCGCGAAGCGGTCGCCTCGCGCGTTTAAGAAGATCACCGCGAAGAGGCTGATTCAGGCCGCCGACGAGGCGCTCAAGTCCGGGGCCCGCGGAGCACGCGGCGCCAAGATTAAGGCCGCTCGCGATCGACTCAAGGCCGGTACTTTCACCTTTGAATTAGAGGAGGCTGACTGGGTTGGCCCAAACAGGGGCAAGAAGGGCGCTCGTGGTCGAAGCCTGGTCAAGCGTAGCAAGAAGACGCTGTCGCAGAAGCAGGTTCTAGCCGAGCTCAACTCTCTGGAGCGCAGAGCCAATAAGCAGGGATACTCGCTGCTCGACAACCCCAGTAAAGATGAAGAGTTCGAATCGAACTTCGATCAGGGCGCGTCGGATCTCAAGGCGCAGTACGCCAAGGACGCAAAGAACCTGAAGTCTGAGAAGAT
>CALELH010000565.1 GCA_937902595.1 uncultured Myxococcales bacterium | reverse complement strand
CCGTCGGTCTAGGCGTCGTTTGTCTTGGAGCAGCGAGCTATTGGTTGTATCGGGCGCTGTCCAATGACCAAAAAACGGACACGAAGAAGGCGGTCCAGGTCGGCTTGTCTCCGTCTGCCGTGAACCTTCAATTTAGCTTCTAGCTTGAGGCTGACTCTGGCCTCGCTTCGACAGGCCTGACATACCCAAAGCTCACGGGCGGGTCTCATGAACGAGGGATAACCTACGCGATAATGGCCGTGGGGAGCCGATATGGTTGACCCCGTGTCGGGAGACTTCATACTCTCCGCCCGTACACTATGGCGGAGACCCGACGTGTTAGACCTCAGACTACTTAGAACCGAGCCAGAGACCATCAAGGACGCCTTGCTCAAGCGGATGGACTCGGTTGACTTCTCTCCCATCTTTACTCTGGATGAGCAGCGCAGAGCGCTCATCGGGAGCGTTGAGTCTACTCGAGCGGAGCGGAAGGGGTACGCGAAGCAGATCGGACGTCTTCGCGGCCAGGGCGGTGATTGGCAGGCCCTCGAGGCAGAGGCGACGGCGCTCAAGGCGCAGCTCGCGACCTTGGAAGCGGAATTGTCTGCCACGGAGAAGGCGCTGCACGAGTCCTTGATCGAGCTGCCCAATTATCCCGACCCTCGGATCCCCGCAGGCGGTAAAGAGAACAATCGGGTGGTGCGTACATGGGGCGAGAGACCGTCGCTGGGCGACGACGCCCTCGATCACGTCGCTTTGAGTCAGACCCTAGGTCTCATCGATTATGAGCGTGGCACCAAGCTGGGCGGGAACGGCTTCTGGATGTATTCGGGCCACGGCGCCGCCCTTGAGTGGGCCTTACTCGATTTCTTCTGCCGCGAGCATCGAGCTGATGGATATCGCTTTTGTTTACCACCTCATCTCCTCGTCGAAGAGTGTGGCTACACGGCTGGGCAGTTCCCGAAGTTTCGCGATGACGTCTTCCACCTCGATACGAATGAAGGAGAGCGCGCCCGATTCCTATTGCCGACGGCTGAGACCGCCATCCTCAATGTCTACCGTGATGAGATCCTGCCCGGGGACAAGCTACCCCAGAAGCTCTTCGCCTACACCCCGTGCTACCGCCGCGAGGCGGGTAGCTATCGTTCAGAGGAGCGTGGGACGATTCGTGGGCACCAATTCAATAAGGTTGAGATGTTCCAGTTCTGTACTCCGGCTCAGGCGGAGGCGGGTCTTGAAGAGATGGTAGGCAAGGCGCAGTCCCTCGTCGAGAAGCTCGGCCTCCATTATCAGACGACCTTATTGGCGGCGAAGGACGCGAGCGCGTCCATGGCCATGACCTATGATGTCGAGGTGTGGCTGCCCAGCATGAACGTCTTCAAGGAGGTCTCATCCATCTCTTGGGCGCGGGACTATCAAGCGCGTCGAGCGAAGATTCGGTATCGGCCCGAGGGAGAGAAGAAGACGGAGTTTGTTCACACACTCAACGGTTCAGGTTTGGCGACGAGCCGCTTGGTCCCGGCCATTCTTGAACAGAACCAGCGGCCCGATGGCTCGGTCCTCGTCCCAGAGCCGCTGCGAGAGTGGCTTGGAACCGATGTCTTGCGACCTGAGTAAGCCCACCGCTAGGGCGTGGTCGGCATCCGGTGCTCGAAATCGCGGTCCTGAAGGAAGTCTATCACCGCGTCATGGGCAACATAGGGTAGGTCGCAGTGCCCGATGTCTCGCCCTAGGAGTAGACCCCCATCGCTTCCCGTGAAGGCCTCAAACGGAGCCTGAGAGTAGTCGTAATCCTTACAGTTGGCGCTCGTCTCACAGATAGGGGCGAGACCGAGGTAGGGGCCTAGGGGGGCTCTCGATGAGCAATCGTGTCGGGGGGCTTCGCTGTGACGCACTGAGAGAACCCGATCGACGTTGTCGGGAACATACATTCGGTCCTGAGACAGAGGTTGGAAGGCGTCGAGAAGCACCGCGCGGCGCACGGCCTTGTGGGTCTCGGGTACGCGCTGATCTTTGCTGAGGTGGTCGGCGATCGACAGGACGTTGACGCCACCCCAAGAGAAGCCGATCAAGTTCACCTCGCAGACTGGGTCTTCGTCGCTGATCCGACCATCCTTATTTCCATCGAGCGCCTCTATGAGCGCTGGGTATACGGTCAGCCGAGGGAATTGAAGGAAGCTATCGAAGGTGTCTCGACAGCCACCGGGTCCGCAATCTTGCACGAGGCCTTCGAGCCGATCATCAGCGCATAGCGAACGAAAGTGGTGGTTGGAGGGCGTCTCGTGATTCATCGCGCCTGTGAGACACATCGTGATTACGCAGCGACCGTCCTCTGAGAGCGTGTCGCCCTTCAGGTTCGTCCCCGCCGCCGTCGAGGCCTCCCAGGCCATCGGGGCGTCGTCAACCGCGCTCGTGTCGCCGCAACCCCAGCAGAGGGTTATGACGCTCAGATATGTGACGAACTTAAACATCCCTAATCCCGTCGCTCCCATACGGACATGAGTGGTCTGCAGGAGCCATGCCGAAACACGCTTAGCCTCAAAATACGGAGCCACAGGGCCATTGAGATTAAGAAAACGTGACCGGCCCGTCACAGATCCCGACATCGATGGGGACCGCTGACACCAGCGCCGTTCTCCGGGGGGGAAGAAGGGTTTTTTACTGGTTTGGCGCGTGTTTTCAGGTGTTTGTGGTCGGCTAGGGGTGTCGTTCATCCTTAATCGGACAGCCCTTCATCCACATCCGATCAGGTTGGCTTACAAATCTCCATGTGGCGTACCTGGGCCTCTCATTGGCACAGGCCTTGCCACATGTGTCCGCGACCGAAATGAATCGGACTATGGCCTGCAGCCTGATCGCTGGCAGGTCTTAGTGGACTAAGGGAGATTGACTATGAATAAGTATATTATTGGTATCTTAGGACTCATGAGCTTCGCAGTAATGGCGATGCTAGGTGTCGCTGAGGCGGCGTCATATGCGTCCCTCGACGAGGTCCCCGCTGGCGGCGGTGAGCTGAGGTTAGTTGACGCCGAATCCATCCCGGCTCAAGACGGAGAGCGCGTCATCGCCTTCCCCT
>CALELH010000564.1 GCA_937902595.1 uncultured Myxococcales bacterium | reverse complement strand
TAATCCCGAGCTCCGCACACCCCAAGACGCCATCCTTGAAGTGAATGGCATCACGATTCGGAAGAGTTCCAATACGGTTAATGACGTATTCGAAGGCCTCACATTTAATCTGAATTCGGCCGATCCCAATAAGACCGTCAACATTAACGTCGCGCGGGATTCCGGCAGCGTCGAAGAGACACTGACAGCGTTTATTGGAGCCTATAATGGCGTAGTGGGTTTCTTGCGCGGCCAGTTCGCGTACGACCCCGCAGATGGCGGTCGTGCGCCTCCCCTCAACGGTGACTCCGCTGCAAGGCAAGTAGAGCGTGACGTCAAACGCGTGATCGCTGCGCGTATGGAGGGCCTAGGCGGAGACACGGTCAGCTCGCTCTCCGAGTTGGGCATTGAGTCGAACGAGAAGACGGGAATACTCAGCTTCACCCCAATGAAGCTGAACTCTTTGATGCGTGACGATCCGGTAGCGGTGGAACGCGTACTTACCCGTTTCGGTGAGAGACTCAGCGGCTCTTTGGAGTTCGTCCGCAGAACCTCAAAGAGTCAGCCGGGAAAATATGATGTCACGGTGACTCAGGCTCGTACTCGTGCCGAGGTCGCAGGCGACGACCCAGCTGAGCAGCTTGCAAACGACGAGCAGCTCACATTTTCGTTCAACCGACGGGCGCAAAACGATGGGAACCCATCGATTTTTACTGTCGATCTAACGTCAGGAGACACTCCCGAGCAGCAAGCCTCCAAGATCAACGGAGTATTTGAAGACCGCTCTTATGCGATGAACGCTTTCCTTGATGCGACCGGGGCATTAAGAATTCGTGCGACCGACTATGGCGATGATTTCGCAATCAGCGTGAGTTCCAATCGAGCCGCCGGTGTTGGGACAACTCAGCTCGGTATAGCGGGTCGCGCCGATACTGGTACCGATCTTAAGGGACTCATTAACGGAGCTCCAGCTGATGTGGTCGATGGAAACCACCTCAAGGGCCGAAAGGGATTCCAAACCGAAGGTATCGAGGTGATCGCGCCCGATGACATCGATGGACACATCGGTAAAGTGCGCATCGTCGATGGTCTGGCAGCAAAGATGCCCAAGATCATCGAGGGACTCACTGGTGGGAAAGGTATCCTGCGTAGTCGGTCAGCCGGCGTCAGCACTCGTATCCAAACCCTCGAAGACGAGATTACTCGACAGTCGCGTCGTATAGAAGCAACTGAAAGCCGACTGCGGCGGCAATTCACGAACATGGAAGTGACGATGGGTAAGCTGGACGCTTTGGGAAGCTATGTCACCCAGCAGATGGAATCGATCGCCAATATGAACAAGAAGAAGTAATTTGGCTCTCAGGCAGTGAGACTCCCGCGTACACCAGGGTGACTGTGCAGACGAGCTAGGGCTCTACCCCTGGCCTCTAAGAACACCTCGACGGACCTGGCTTAGCGCCTCACCGTACGCCTTCAGACCCTTCTTTCCTTTGGAGACACCTACAAGGCGCTCCTCCATCTCTCCTCGCAACATGCCCAACTCTTCAGCAAGCTGGATGCGTAGCTGCTCGAGATCGCGAAGTCGGCGGCGAACTATCGGAGCTTCAGATTCTGTAGGGGTAATATTGCCGAGACGCTGAAGCTTTTCGAAGGCGGAATCGAAGTCCAGTCCGAACGCGTCCAGATCAGGTGCATCGCCAGCTCTGACCCGAGTCAACGTGCGGCGACACAATACGATGAGATGTTCAACCTGGTCGAGATGAGCTGCGCTCAAGTCTTCTCCTCTTGGGGGGCCCCGGGTGTAGCTCCCGGCCTCTGAATCGAGGCACGTGAGCCACCATTGGGCGTACGGTTTGTCGTCGGATCCTGCGGAAGACTCGTCAGCGCCTCACTCCAGCCTTCACGAAGAGTCTTGAGAAGACTCACAACCTCATCAATGGGCTCTTGATCGAGCTCGAGGTTGGCTTGCGTGAGTCGCTCCATCATGTAGAGATAGAGCTGCTCCAATCGCTGGCATAGTTCAGGCGCAACGGAGAAGTCTAGGCTACTCATCAACTCGCTGACGATCGCCTGAACCTTGCCGATGTAAGTCCCCTTCCCCGCATAATCCTTCTCGTCGATCTTCTTTCGAGCGATCAACGCAAATCGGATAGCCCCATCATAGAGCATCAACATGATCTGTGCAGGTGAGGCCGTTTGAATCTTAACGGCGCGATAGCGCTGAAAATTGCTCTGACCGTAGCCATTTTTCGCGTACATCAGTGCTCCGTAAAGACGAACGACAACAAACGTATAGCCGACCGGACTGCCTGTATATCAAGACAGACCCGACGACCCCCTCTTACCAAACTATCGTCCGCTCAGGCCGGAACTTGAGCGAAAACGACAAAAAAAATGTTTTCCTGATCGTTCGACCTTATCCGGTTACGATCCAACGACCTTATCAATCCAATCCCGTGACCTATTCAGCCACACACTCAATGCACGGATCCTATAGATCCCACTTCATCACTCTTCGACGGAAAGGCTTTGGCTTTCTATTTCGCCTAATTAGATCCCGCTCGAGTGATTTCCGCTCAGCCTCTAGCTTCTGAGCCATCGCCTTATTTGATTTACTCTGCCGCTTAACGGTCACCTTCGGCCGCGGTTTCCCTCTTGCGCGGTCACCCGACATAATGGTGACGCTTAACGCGCCTACCACGCCAGGTCTCGAAGCGAGGCCGTCTTCAACGACTTCAGCCACGACGATGGAACCACGAACTTCAGTCACCCGCAATTCGCCGATTCGGGTCTTACGCTTAGGTCGGTCATCAATAGTCGGTGTCTGGCCCTCTTCAGAGGCCGTTCTCTCCTCAACGCCACCAAGCACCAGAGTGGCCGCCGACGCGGCGCTCTCGGAACGTGAGGCGAACGCGGCAGGACGTCCATTGCCAAGACTCTCTAAATGGTCCGACGAATCGAGCGAGTCCAACATCCCACGCATGACGATGGAGCCTGGCTGTTGGTCATGATCCTCACCAATCTTCCAAATCGGCTGTTCATGACCTGATTCGACACTGTCCGATAGATCAAGCATCGGTAAACCCGAATGACGGGCCGTCTTGACAGGGATAGCCTCGGTGCGCGTGACCTCCAAGACCGTCCCGACCAACTTTGACACATCTGCGTCTTCTTCGATCGCCTCTAGGAAAACCTCTCTTTCCGCGGCGACGGTTCGCCCCTCCAAGTCCACAGGACGAAAGACCCCGACAACCCTAAGCTCGACCTGAGGCTCCGCCGTTGATGGCGGGGCGGCCAGAAAGCCAATGAGAAGTGCGGAGCACCAGTTCATCTCTATAGTCCCTTCGTCGCGAAGCTGTTAAGGCTGCTCATGACCTTACTAGGCTTCACCTTGAGAGATCGTAGAGCTCTCGCAAGAACCCGCTCATAAACATCGATAAGCCTCAACTGACGAACAACGCTTCGAACATGTTTTCCTCCCTGATTGTCAGGAAAGGTCACCGTGGAGGCCTCGATAAACAAATCAAACTGCGCATATCGACTTTTATGTTCCAATAATCGGTCAAGGAGCTCGCACGCAAAGCTGCGACCGTACTCAGACGACTGAAACTTTTCACCATCGTATTCGAAATAGACTCCGTCTCGACCCTGGCTGATATCTCCCCTCAGAAAGACCTCAGGGTGCTTGCTGCGAGGTTCACTCAAGATCCGAAGCAGACGCACGGTGTCTTCATAAAGATGGGCCTGATCACCTTGAGTTTGTCCGTCACGCATCTCGTAGATACGAAGAACCTTACGTAAGGTGCGCATGTCCCTCACCCGACTCTTCAGGCTATGAATGATTCGTCGGATGATCCGAAGCAGCTCCTGCTCGAAGTTTTTCTTCGCGAACGAGCGATAATAGACCCGTCCAGTTTGGTCGCATATTAAGATGTGTCCGCCCTCATGGGACGCGCGCCAACCAATGCAGATCTCTTGCATAGAGTCAGATAGTTGCCTTTGAAGTAGGCCCCTCAGATCTGCCAGCGTCGGCGAAAGCGCATCTAGTTTCACGCTCTGTGCCTCTAGGCCGGACGGACTAATGAGTCGCACGACTCCATGCAGCGACTGGGCATTGAAGAGACGTATTTGCTCTTCCTCTCTTCGAACGATCTGGAACCGCCCACCGACTTCGTAGACGAAGGTCCGATGACTCTTCGCCTTAGTCGTTCCGTCGACGACCTCCTGCACTGAACCAATCAATTGCTGGAGACGGTCATGTACGGCCCGCTGAGTTCGTCCCTCAGGGACCAAGACCATGATCGGCGCGTCGAGATCGCCTGCTGCGCTTCTCTCAGAAAAGACGTGCTGCATGGCCAGCCGAACGGCCGCCTTACCTCGAGCTCTCCGACAGTGAACCTGATTCCAGGTGTCTCGAGTGATTACAGCAATATCCCG
>CALELH010000563.1 GCA_937902595.1 uncultured Myxococcales bacterium | reverse complement strand
GTAACTCTAGCCCGTGGCCTTGGTCCGGATGACTCGGAGCCAGACAATAGCGCGGAGACCGCGACGGTGATCTCGCTGCCCAACTTGGTGCAGTCAGAGGAGATCAATGACCGAACTATCCATCCTGATGACGAGGATTGGTTCGCCATCGATATGGGTGAGCGAGACGGCCTGTCCATCCGCTTGGATATGCTCGGCAACGACTCCGGACGTGACGATGAGTTTACCTTTGAGCTGTACTCACCTGGATACCAGCCAGGCGATCAGCCTCTTCAGGGGATTCCGTCAGGGGCAGGCGAGGGCGCGAACGGTGTTCGATACGTAGACTTCAACGCGAGACGCTTTAACGCCTTGATCGGCGATGGCCGGTACTACCTCCGCGTGAAGGGGCTCAATGGGCGCCAGGTTGGGCGCTACCGTCTCGTGGTCAGCGTAGATCGATGGAACATCCTCTGTGTCGCTGACGAGGCGGAGCCAAATAACGCTTCGGAGACGGCTCATGATCTGATGGCCCGCGATGAATTCACTCGAAATGGATTTGATGGCGTTCGGGAGTTAAGGCCCGCGCAAGATCTAACGCTCGGTGGCTTGACCCTCTGCAACGATGAAGATTGGTACCAAGTCGCCCTGCGACAGGACGACACCTTGGAGGTGCGTCTTGAGCGCCAGGAGATGGACGTTCGTGGTGACACACAGATCGAGATCTATGACAGCCAAGGCAACGTCGTCGCCGATGGAATCAACGGGAACGCCGTGAACATCGCCCGTATCGAGGGTGCCAATGATGGTATCTACAGAGTCAGGCTCCAGAGTCGCGGAATGACCCGTACGGCATATAACCTGGTCGTCTTCCGTACGGCCGGTGCGCTGCCCTGTCCGGCAGACCGGTACGACGCGGTGCAGCCTAACGGCGATAGGGCGTCGGCCTCGGCCGTGAACGCAGCGAATCACGCGGACCTATTGTTGTGCGGTGCTGACGGAGATGAGGATTGGTACTCTTTCAACGTAGACAGCGCGTCGACGGTCACTGTTGCTCTGCGCTTCTCACACCAGCAGGGTAACCTAGACTTAGATCTCTTCTATGGAGACCAGGAGGAGTCCTTGAATGGGGCGATTCGTGCTGGTCACAGCGATGATGATGATGAGGTCGTCGTGCTTCAGAACCGCGCGCCGGGCAATTACCAAGTGAGGGTCCGCTCCATCGGTCGCTCCAACGTTCGTTACTCCATGGAGATCACCGTCGATGAGCGGGTCTGGGTTTGCCAAGATGACAGCTACGAGCCGAACAGTTCTTTTGCTGAGGCGGTCAGCGAGTCCTTTGGTCAGGGCGTGGTAGACACTGATCAACCGGGCACAGACAGCCCTTGGGCCTGCGTACGCCAGCCCATCGATCACGACACATATCACTTCATCGTCCCAGCAGGGATAAGTCGCACGATCGCGACGTCTTTCCTCTACGGTGATGATGGGGATCTCTTCATGCAGCTCTTTGATGCAGACGAGATGTCTGTGCTATCGACAGGAGATATTCAGCGCGGAAACTCAAAACAGTGTATGATTATACCTGCAGGGAATGTCGCGCGTGGATTTTATCTAAGGGTCGCCCCGCTGAGCATCAATCAGATTCAGCAGGACGACGAGCGACTTGACTACCGGCTGGTCATTCAGCCGGGGGAAGATTGTGGAGCCATTCCGCCTGAAGCTGCAGGTGTGGACTGGCCTCGCTTGGGTGAATAATTGGGGGGTGCGATCGTGAAGAGTGGAACTCTACGACTAGCCGGGATCTTGGTGGCCATCATGGCGACCGCGGCATACGCTCAGAAGATGCCGGCTCACGTCTTTTCTGGTGGTGGTGGTAAGACCACCTCGGGCAACGGGGCTGTACGCCATTTCAGCGCCATCGGTGTTGGTATGGCTGTGGGGACAGCGCAGGGCGATGGCGTCCGCGCTCACCATGGTTTTCTCGGGGGCGCGCGAGCGTTCGCGAATAACGACATAGAGCCGCCTGAATTTGTCCCGCCGTTGGAGAATATTGTTGTCGCCGTGGGCGATGACAACTGCATCGCTCAGGTGCAGATCCCTGACGTCACAGCGGAAGACAATCGCGACCGCAACCCAACGGTTCAGCTCTTGCTGGTGGTCAACGCTAATCAAGAGCTTGAAGTTCGACCGGGTGAGGCTGTAGCGCTCGCGCCGGGCGACTATGATGTCCTCGCTGTCGCGTCGGACCGACGTGGCAATGAACGTCGCGGATCCTTCTCTGTACTGGTCGTCGACAACACAGATCCTGTCGTCGCAGCGCCAGTTCCGAACCCCACACCCGTCGGTCAGGCTGCGGAAGCGGCGTCACCGGCCGGTACTCCAGTCGCGATCAACTTCACATGCCGTGACAATTGCGACGATGATCCTGAGGAAGGCGACGTTCGCGAAGTCTTCCCCTTCGGAGAGACGCGCATTAACTTAGTCTGCACCGATGAGTCTGATAACTCGTCGGAGACGCCCATTGTTATTCGTGTTGACGATACCCAGGGCCCGACCATCGTCGGTAATCTCCCTGAAGCGTTCGACGTGGGCTGTAACGGGCCTGAGGGAGCGTCTATT
>CALELH010000562.1 GCA_937902595.1 uncultured Myxococcales bacterium | reverse complement strand
CGTTCAATACCTGACAGGCGATCTCGTTCCACGAGATACACCCGCTCCGAGCCCTCTACGAGCTCCCGATGTGGCAGGTAGTAAAGGGAACCACCGGTGCCTCGAAATTCGACGTAGGCATGCCGGCGGTCTACATTCTCATCCGTTCCGAACGCCGTCACCTCGTGGCGGAAGTCGCCGGTCTTCACGTCCAACTCAGCCTGAGCGCCGTAGTGGGTCCGATCATAACGGAACAGCTCTACTCCCTTGAGGGATGTCTTGAAGTTGCCAACGGTCAGAGCGCTGTCATCAGCCTTCAACAAGACATAGAGCGGTCCCCTCGTGTTGATCAGCTTTCTCTCCTTGGCCTCGTCCCCGTACACTGGATAGAAGCGGTTTGGATCGATCAACTGTCTAAACGCGGACTCAAATTCAGCTCGACGTGCGCTGTCAACGTACCCTTCGGCGCTGTAGTGCTTAAAGACGCCCCCAAGAATATCAGCGCCACTCGCATAGCCACGAAACCAAGCGACGGCACGACCATGGAGATAGACGCGGTCCGCAAAATCGACGCTCGTGTGGCCTTCAACCCCATCCAGCTCAGTTCCGACCGACCCCGCGACGCCTTCGGACATGGCCATGAGAAACCATGAACTGTCCGGCACCTGAACTTGACGTCGAACAACAGTTCGTCTGCCTTCTTCGTCTGCGGCCACGACCTCTACGGTCGTCTGGCCGGGCTTAAGCTTAACGGAGCCACCAAAGGCACCATCATCATCCACGGACATCTCGGTGCCATTGACGCGCACGGTTCGCCCTGCCTCAGCCTGTCCTCTGATGGGCAATGTCGACCCCTGAAGCGTCGCCCCAGACGTAGGCAGGTGGACGCTCATTGTGGCCGCCGTTGGTGCTCTTCTCATTCTAGACTGTGGTTGAACCGCCTCTAATAGGGCGACGTTTTCCGGGCGAGCAGACCCTACGACCGCCTCGTTCGCTTTCTTCGTCGTCTTACTCTGATTCTTCGCGAGCTTCTCCGGCGCTTTCTCCAAAGCGGCCGGAGTCATCCCCGGTCCAACAGCGGGCGTCCCACCTGCTTGCCCCTTCAACGTCAGAGGCTGGATGCCCGTGGCGTCAGTACGCGCTCGAGGCGCCCCGTCGTCCTGCGCCTGCTGAGCCGGACGATTCGGTCCTGGCAGCACCAACGCCCAACGACTATCGGAGTCCGTCACATCGATGACAACTGGCCGACCGAGGCGCGTCATAATCGATTTCCGGAAGGCCCCCTTCCCATCCACGGGCGCTCGGTGCCCATCAACCAGGACCGTCGCTTTCTGCACAGCGGGCCGCTTAGATTTAGGCTCACCGACCTTAAAGCGATGAGAGACGTCCGAGACTGTGGTCGCACCAACCACCATGAGACGAGCCGTGTACCAACCAGGAGTGAGGGTACCTGTCGGCGTCCACGTCAACTTAGAGGGTGGACTGCGTAGCCCCAATCGACTCTCCAACCGCTTACCATTCGCTGGAGTCACGGTGAACAACCAACGGGTAGCGACCCCATCTACCTGAGTCGACCATACGAGGGGGCCCGTGGGCTTACCTTCAGCCCAAGGCACCGCTCCCTTACCGGTCAAACCGACCTTTGGTCGACGCAGTGGATACGAGACTCCATCAATTGAGACCTGCGTGCCGAGCGTGCCCGAGATCACAGCGGCCCGAGGCGAGGTGGGTTCAGCTGCAGCCTTGAGCGTCACAGTCGAGCGGAGTGACCGCCCATCAGCCCCTTTTAAGAGCACTGAAAACGGCTGGCCAGTGGGCAGAGGGATGGCTCCGGAGAAGGCGCCGCTCTTGTCCAAAGCGACCTCTCTCAACCCGAGCATAACTTTCGCCTTTGAGGCGGGGGCCGACTCCACAGCCTCCGCTCCATGCAGAAAGATCTCTATCCGACGGTTTTTTCTCCTGCTCCGCGCAGTGATGTTTGGCCACAGGGGCTCGCCGCCTGCGACCCCCTCCGACTTAACCCTTGTTTCAGCTATGCCCTTTGAGACGAGATAAGCGGCCACAGCCCGCGCACGACGGCGAGTGAATGACCGAGAGGTAAAAGGCCCCTTGGAGTTATCGTGGTGAACGCGGATGGACACCGGGTCCGCCGACTTCGTCAATTGAGGGAGCACGGCATCGAGCTCCGCCTTGAGCGGCTTCTTGAGCGTCGTGCCGGCTCCAAAACTGTCAGCAGAGAGCCGCGCGACCTGGCTTCTTCCAGAGCGAGCTTTCTTGGTCTGGCCAACTTGCACGACAGGCGATTTCAGCTCGTCGCCCATCTGATTCACGAGACTAAGCCGATAGACCCAGGGCCCATCGCTCAGAGATTTGGGCCGGCGCCACTCGGCCCGTGGAGGTAACTCTCCATCCCCACCAGCGACTCGGCTCAGAGCATCCTCCGACTTACCCGCCCAGAGACTCCACTGCGTCCATCGTCGTGCCTGAGGAACGGCAAACTGAACCACGACCAGCGCTCCCCCATCGGCCTCCGTAGGTGAGATCGTGTGCGCTAGATCGATCTTCGGCACCTTCACCATTCGCGGTCCCATCGACAGAGAGAGCGGTTCCCCTTGGGCTTTGACCGGTATGGGCCGCACAGCCCACCCTCTCATCGCGGCGGCGATCCCCGAATCGGTGACCTCACTTGAGGCCTCTGTCACAGTCTCTCCCGGACACGTAACGCCGAACTGAACCCGCGCAGGTAAACCACGAGTGAAGGAGATGATCCGACTCTGATCCGTCGTCAGCTCGGCGCCAGGTAAGAGGCTCCTACCATCGACCTTGACCATATGAGTACCGGGATCGATGTCCTTGAAATGAAACAGACCATTCGCGTCAGTGATCACCTCGTAGCCATGGTCCATATAGAGATGAATCCCCGGAGCGCCTCTCTCCTGGGCCCCCTGAACACCATCCTTATCTTCGTCACAGAATACGCGGCCGATGAGCAGACCTTGATCGAAATCTGGATCTGCCAGAACTCGAATATCAGCCTCTGCGGTCTCGCTGATTGGTACATTTCCTTCCGCGAGCAAGCGGACGCGGTTGGTGTAGACCCGACGCGGCTGGGCGCTCGCATCGACGATGGCTTGATACCGTAACCTGAGGGTCTCACCCGCGTGAAAATCCAAGGCGCGGAGGTCATCTCGCTCTCCGGTCGGGCTCACACCAAACAAGAGGACGCGTCCCCCGACCGGATCGACAGAAGAGAGCGGCACCTCTTTGCCCGCGTCCACCCGCGTAACGACGGCCGACCCGCGAACGTACTTCAACCCCTTGGGGAGTACGTCCTGGATTCGAACTCCACCACGGCCCGTCGCCGGATCGTACGTGAGGTCGACCGCGCTGCGGTTGCGGAGGGTGACCTCATAGGTCACGACGTCGCCAATATAGACCTGAGTGCGAGCAGCGCGCTTGGTCAGGTCGATGAGCGAAGAGAGAGGGTCGAGGGGCACATGATTGTGACGGTACTCGTCTTCGGGCTCCTGTAGTCGAAACGCCATATAGTACGTTTGCGCTGCGTCCGAAGCGACAGATGGCAAGGCGTTCGGTACGATCTCCTGCTCCATAGCGACGCCACCTGCATAACCAGGCTCTGCGCTCACCCGGGTTGATGGCGCCAGATAGGCGACACCTGGAGACTCGATCTCGATGATGTACCGCCCAGGTTGCTTCACCGCAAATTCGTAGAGACCGCCATGTGCTGTCCGCTGGCCTTGCTGGGACGGATGCTCCAGATCATCAGGGTCGACCAAACGGCGGCTCCCTCGAGACTCTTCATCAAAGGGGTCATCGTCGGCATCTTCATCGCGATAGATGCGGAGGACAGCACCATCCAGCAGCTTCCCGGAGACGCTGTCATAGACTCGACCCGATGGATCGATAGGGATGTTCACCTGAGCGGCCTCATCTCCGCCTATGTTCACTTCATTGACTGTATTAAGGACGGTTCCCGTGCTCGTCACAGCCGCGAACCGGTATCGACCTGCGGGAAGCAAGGGGAACTCAAAGTCTCCCTCTGAACCAGTCACAGCTTCCGCGATGGGGTCTCGGTCATCGGCGAGCGCTCGGTAGGCTCGCACTGTCATACCTTCAAAGGTGAGATCGCTGTCGCTCGGACCGGATACATCATCATCTTCTTGAAAAATTCGACCGGACGCGGATCCCGTACGCAGCACGACCTTAAAGCACGCCTCATCTTCAACAGGCTCGGCGCCCTCTGTCTCAGCAGTCGCGCGATTACAGAGATCAACCGGCTCCAATTGTGTTGGATCCACGACCATGTCGACGGTAACGACGAGAGTCTGTTCCCGGTCCACCGACGCGCTGATGGTCACGCGTCCGTCCATCTCATCGACCGTGACATCTGGGCCTGTATCATTGACTCGAACAAAGCTGAGCCCTCGAGGAATCACATCAGTTATGGTGACCTGCTCTAGGGCTACCGTACCGGTGTTCTCGAGCTTGAGTTCAAACCGGACGACCTCTCCAGGGGCTACCTCGTCGTCCTCTCGGTCGATCAGGCTCTTCGTCAGCTGAAGCTGACGTACTTCGGGATCGCCAACCTCGACGACGGTCGCCTCGTTCTGATCAGGGCCACCGTTATCGCTCAGCTCTCGAGCGCCGCCCTCTTCGGTCGCGATCGCCTGATTCGTCACACGCGG
>CALELH010000561.1 GCA_937902595.1 uncultured Myxococcales bacterium | reverse complement strand
GGACGCGGACAAAAGAGCTCACCCTACCAGGCTTCTTCCATGACGTATGCGCTGCAGCTCATCCCATGGGTATTCTCTCCCCTTATCTGCGAACTCTGCCTCTCCGAGACTATGGCTTGGAGTGGATTAAGCCGGAGGCCTCTGTCGCCCATCCCTTAGATGATGAGCCAGCCGTCATGCTCTGGCGTTCCCTGGAGCGCACGAGCGCCGATCTGGGCGTGGATGCACAGGCCTACCGAGAGCTGATCGCTCCCTTCTTGGATCGTCCTCAATCGCTCTTTGCCGACCTTATGGCGCCTTTTGGGTTTCCACGACGTCCTCTCACGATGCTGAGGTTCGGTTTGACCGCGATTCGATCTGCTCAAAAGGTCGCCCGAGGTCGATTCAGAGGAGAGCGAGCGCGGGCCTTGTTTGCCGGCTGCGCCGGGCATTCAATTATGCCGCTCGAGCATCGATTAACTGCGGCTTTAGGGCTTATATTCTGCGTGAGCGGTCACCTTGAGGAGTGGCCTGTGGCGAGGGGAGGATCACAGGCGATATCCAACTCCATGGCGGGCTACTTGAGAGACCTGGGCGGCACCATTGAGACTGGCCGAACGGTCCAAGGGATGGATGACTTACCGCCAGCAGGCGCCTATCTATTCGACACCTCTCCTGCCGGATTAATCAGGATCGCTGGAAGTCAGCTCCCGAATCGATACGTCCGCCGATTAGAGCGATATCGGTATGGGCCAGGCGTGTTCAAGATAGATTGGGCCCTCGATGGTCCTATCCCTTGGCGAGATCCCAACTGCCTGAAGGCGTCGACAGTTCATCTGGGCGGTCAGCTTGACGAGATCGCGACCGCTGAGGCGGCGATGTGGAGAGGCGAACATCCGGAGCGGCCCTTCACCTTACTCTGTCAACAGAGTCAGTTTGATCCAAGCCGCGCTCCACCCGGTATGCACACGGGATATGCCTACTGCCACGTCCCAAATGGTTCAGATGTTGACCTCACCGAGGCCATCGAGGACCAAGTGCAGCGTTTTGCGCCGGGCTTCAAAGACAGAATCCTCGCGCGCCATACGATGACGACCTCCGCCTTTGAGCGTTACAACCCGAACTATAGTGGTGGGGCGATCACCGGTGGCGTGGCTGACTTAATGCAGCTGTTTAGTCGCCCTGTCTTACGGTGGAACCCCTACACGACACCTCACCCACAGATCTTTATGTGCTCCGCGTCGACGCCTCCTGGTGGTGGTGTGCATGGCATGTGTGGTTACTACGCCGCGAAGGTCGTCGCTCGGCGAATGAGGGCCCCGTTCGGTGCGCGATTAGCGCTAGACTAAGCGTCTTCAGAGGGTGCAGCGGCGCTGTTCAAGAGTGGCTGCAGCTCACCATTGATGAACATCTCACTCACGATGTCGCTGCCACCGACGAACTCCCCATTGATATACAGCTGGGGAATCGTGGGCCAATTTGCGTACTGTTTTACTCCCTCGCGAACCTCGGGGTCTGATAATACGTTGAACGCGGCGAAGGGTTTTCCGTGATCCTTCAACACCATGGCTACTCGCGATGAGAAGCCGCATTGGGGTTGGTCCGGAGTCCCCTTCATAAAGACTAGGATGGGGTTGCCTTTGACCATCTCTTCTATTCGCTCTTGTACATTCGACATGGTTTAATTTTCCTCTTTTTCTGCAGGCGTCAGGGTCTTAAACGTGAGGGCATGGATCGGTCCGTGCATTAGCTCTCCCAGCGCGGCATACACTGCTCGCTGCCGGTTAACTCGAGACATTCCTTCGAAGGCCTCAGACACAATTCGAGCCTCCCAGTGATCGCCGCCACCGGTCATATCCATTAGCTGAATTTCGGCGTCATCGAAAGCGATCTGAATTCGCCGAATCATCTCATCTCTTAATTCCATTGAGCTACTTCCAGTCTCCAACACTCGGTAAAGAGCCTGCCTAAACTTGGGGGAATCTGCAATACACTCAGACTTAAGAACGTTTGATCGGTTGACGTCGGGCAGAATGCGCTTAAGATCCCGGGCGCCTAGAAACGAAGGTTATTTTGCCTAAAGATGACGATAGCAAGGTTGAGGTCGTAGCACGCGAGGAGCGTCCTCCCGTTCCCATGGGCGTCAGCAGCAGGGATTTGTTGGCGGCGGATGAGCTTACTCGCTACTTAGCGGAGGCTCGCCGATACCCTCTTCTCACGCGTGAGGAGGAGATAGAATATGCCCAGCAGTACTATGAGTCGGGCGACTCAGCCGCAGCCAAGAAGCTTGTCACAGGGAATCTGCGCCTCGTTGTAAAGATCGCCATGGAGTATCGGCGCGCCTGGGTAAACGTGATGGATCTCATTCAGGAAGGAAACATTGGGCTCGCCGAGGCGGTCAAGCGCTTTGATCCCTATCGTGGAGTCAGATTTAGTAGTTTTTCCAGGTACTGGATTCGAGCTCTCATCCTGCAATTTATCCTCAAGAACTTTCGGATGATCAGCTTCGCGAACACCCGCGCGGGCCGAAAGCTCTTCTTCAGGCTAGAGAAGGAGCGCGCGCGTCTTCTGCATGAGTACGGTGAGGCGACGCCAAAGATGTTGGCCGAGAATCTGGAGGTCTCCGAAGATGACGTGGTCGCGGCGACCTTACTCAGGCAGCCTACTTTGTCCCTGACGGCTCCTAAGAGTGGTGTTGACGCCGGTGACCGAACATTGGGTGAGACGCTACCGGATGAAGAGGTCGATGTAGAGTCCGAGGTCGTCCGGTCAACGCTTATGAGCACCGTTGATGAGCATATGCAGGACTTCGCGGGCCGATTAAAGAGCGATCGAGAGAAGGCGATTTGGCATGAGCGCTTGGTCGCCGAGGATCCCATCGCCCTGGCGGTCCTCGGTGAGCGTTTTGGGGTGAGCCGCGAACGTATTAGACAGATAGAAGCGAGAATGAAGAAACAACTCAGGGATTACCTGACCGAGGCGTTGGGAGACACCCTGGTCTTGGATTTCACCACTGAAGATTAGTTAGGGAGCCATCATGTCCATCAAAGAAGAACTCAACAGTCGTCTCAAGGACGCCATGCGCGCGAAGGATCAGCGCACCCTCAACTTTGTCCGTATGCTCAAGGCAAAGATGACGGAGACGACGACGAAGAAGGGCTTCAGTGGAGAGGTGGACGACGCCCTGTGGATCGACGTCATTGGGAAATATGCGAAGGGCCAGAAGAAGGCCCTGGCGCAGTATGAGAGCCTGGAGGGAGAGGCCGCCGCTGAGCACGCGGGGCAGATTCAGTGGGAGATCACAGCCTGTGATGAGTGGCTCCCAACGAAGGCGGACGAAGCGACGGTACGTACTTGGGTCCAGGCAGCGATTGACAAGCTCGGGGGCAAGGGCGCTCACTTTGGCGCGGTCATGGGCGCGGTCATGAAGAATCATAAGGACGAAGTGGATCCAGGGATGGTTCGTGCCCTCGTGGAAGAGCTGAACAGCTAAGCCATTTCTTCAACACAGCGCCCATCCAGAGTGACAAAAGCGCGTGCTTACCCGGTGACGCGGCCTTCTCACTCTTCGGTGATCTCTAGGGCTGAGGCAACGTGACCCTTTACTCGGGTGATCAAGATGGTAGGCTGGTGCCGTTGATTGAGGAGATCCTGATATGTCCTTCGATTGGATGAACGTCGAGCACAAAACGAACTCTGCCGCTGGTAAATCGCAGCTAGTGTCCTCCGTGCGTGAACAGGCTGGACTGCTTCGGCGACTCGGCTATGACGTCAAGTATGCAACTAAGAGATGTCTAGCGAACGTTCATTGGCAGTTTGATGGGGCGGCCGCTCCGCTCAAGGACACGGAGATTAAGAAGCTCGTGGCAGGCGTCTTCTCCTAGACGCTTAGTCGCTCCCGCAGTGTTGGCTCCGGTATTCAACTATCTTCAAGCGGAGCCGCTCCCTCAGATAAGCGCTCGCGTCACCCAGCTGCGCCAGGATGATATCCGCCTCATTCACGTAATATGTACGTTTCTCGGGAGACCACTTCGCCGGTGGCTTCTGCAGATTTGTGATACGGTCCGCCAATTTAACGGCCCAAACCTCAGGTGAGCAGTCTCGAATACGCTGTAGAGAGTCCGCCATAGCTTCTGGCTTGGGTAGGCCCTCGTCCTTCGTAAGAGCCATGACCCCTCGTGCGACGTCATCTCCAAACCTCTGGGCGACCTGCTCATAGGTTGTGTCGGTGTCCTCGATGACGTCGTGGAGCAGAGCGCATTGCATTCCAAGATTTGGCCGCTCGAAATCCTCGACCGTGAGCGCAGCGCATACCTCCATGGCGACGGTGCTCAGATGAAGGATGTAAGAGAGGCCCTGTGTACCCGGGACCGTCTGCCCTCGATGGGCCTCAGCTGCAAATAGATAGGTATCTAGGAATGTTTGTGGACACCAGGATGGTGATTGACTCATTACGCCCCCCCGCAAGCTGTGTCTACAGCATGTTACGCGGAAGGCCTGTCCATTGGAACAGGCGGGGTCACCTCGAAGCCAAATATCGACTGCTGAGGTGCCTCGTTTGAATGTAGCGTCCGAAGCAAATTACCCCAGCTTAAACCAGGTTGCTCAGTCGTCTTCGGTGGTGTCTCGCGAATCTTCATTCGAACGGTGCTCCCGCTCGTCTTAGTGATCCGGAGTGTCCGCTGTGGATCGAATCTTGTCTTGTCGCTCATCGCCCTCTAGACCTCTCAGACCCCCCAGCCTGTACTGGTCAACGCCCAACTTGTTCAACCCGTTTGAACAGTTTAGCTGACGCGGATTTACCTCATGTGATCGGGTGTTTCAAGGGGCAAAAACCTGCACTCCTATAGTCAAGTGAACAGGATCTGAACATGTATGCAAATGTACCTAAGTTGAGGTTGGGCTAAGGGGTCAATAATAAAGAGTATTGACTGGTTTCTTGGTTGGTTTTTATGTGGTTGTATGAATGGTCGCCTGTACACTCTTGGATGGGGGAAATGTGGTGGTACTCTTGAGGTCTCCTTGAGAAACCACCCCGATCCTTGAGCTTTTCGTGGTGCCAAGAGATGCGGTTTGAACAGCCTCTTACATTCTAACGCTGACGGCGCGTACGATGTCGCGGTATCATCGGATCAACGCAAGAATAGGAGAATATATGAGCGATCGAACAGACAGATTGATCGAGTATATTCGAGATTCGGTCATCGGCGGAGATCAAGCCCTCGACGGCCCCTATGGTCCTCGGAGAGTGGTCTACGCGGACCACACAGCGTCTGGTCAGTGCATAGCGTTCATTGAGGACTTCATAAGGAGAGAGGTCATGCCTCTCTACGCGAACACCCACACAATGATGTCGGGCACCGGTCGGCAGACGACTCGGTTTCGAGAGGACGCCCGAGAGATCGTCGCGGAGGCGGTAGGCGCCGATGAACGAGATGTTGTCATCTTCTGTGGATCCGGCGCGACGGCAGCCATCAACAAGATGATTCGAGTCCTCAACCTCTCAATTCCTGCTGAGCTAGATGCCGAGTATGGTCTTCGAGATGAGATTCCAGATGAACAGAAGCCGGTCGTCTTTATTGGACCTTACGAGCACCACTCAAATGAGCTTCCATGGCGTGAATCCATCGCGGATGTAGTGGTCATCGACGAGGACGGGAATGGCCGCGTAGATCTCGCTCAACTTGAAGCAGAGCTGAAGAAGCATGAAGGTCGACCGCTCAAGATAGGGTCATTCTCCGCGGCCTCGAATGTCACAGGGATCGGCTCCAATACGCGAGATATCGCCTCCATTTTGCATCGCTATGGGGCCTTATCCTTTTGGGACTTCGCTGCCGCTGGTCCCTATGTTCAGGTCGAGATGAACATGGCCGATGACAAGGAGGACGGGCACCTCATATTCAAGGACGCGATCTTCCTGTCTCCTCATAAATTCATTGGGGGACCCGGTACACCAGGGGTCTTGGTCGCTAAGAAAGCGCTGTTTCAGAACCGCGTACCGTCGGTCCCAGGTGGAGGCACCGTTGAGTATGTGAGCCAAGATCAACACGTCTTCTCTTCCAATATCGCGGAGCGAGAAGAAGCTGGGACACCCGCGATCATCGGCAGCATCCGCGCGGGGCTCGTCTTTCAGCTGAAGGAGGCCGTGGGCGTCGAAAAGATTCAGGAGCGTGAGCACGACTTTATTCGTCGCGCCATGAAGTTATGGGGCGAGCATCCACGCATCAGAGTTCTTGGGGACCATGATCGTTGGCGACTGTCTATTGTGTCGTTCATGATTCAGTACGATGAAGATCTATATCTCCATCACCACTATGTAGTCGCGCTGCTGAACGATCTCTTTGGGATTCAATCTCGTGGTGGATGGCAGTGCGCTGGGCCCTATGGCCATCGCCTTCTGAATATTGACCTTACTCGCTCCGAGGCGTTTCAGAGAGAGGTGCTGCGCGGATGCCGAGGCGTCAAGCCCGGCTGGGTGCGGATGAATTTCAACTACTTCATCTCTGAGATGGCCTTTGACTATTTCGTCAACGCGGTCCTCCTCATCGCTGAGCACGGATGGCGCATGATGCCCGACTACCAATTTGACCCGGAGACAGGCCGTTGGCGTCATCGGGATGTGGAGCCTCGGGCACGTATGGGTCTTAAGGATATTGGGTATGGATCGGGCCGGATGGAGTATCGGTCGCGGCACGCGACCGAACCTGAGGCCGCGTTGTCATCCTATCTCGTTGAAGCTGAGGCGCTCATGTTGAATGCCACTGAGCGCAGCCAGCGCGATGCGCAGAGCGTAGACTTAAATCCAGATTACGAGTCACTCCGCTGGTTTCCTTTACCCTCGGAGGTTAAATCTCGGCTGCTCGCTGAATCCTAACGGCCTTATTTTCCGGCACCTTGATGTGAAGCCGGCGACGTCCCTCTTCGTAAAACCAGCCGGCGTCGATCTCCGAGAGCGCCTCAGCGCTAGCGGCTTCTATCGCCTCGCTCTCTAGGATCTCGACGCTCACAGGCCGGTCCTGAAGGCCCACGAGCTCGTATTGTCGACCCTGCCGGAAGACGTCACCGCTGGCTGTCGTGATCATGATCTCATCCCCAGAGGTGTCCTGTTCGATGCTGGAGCCGTCGTACAGAGTGAAGCGATGCCGACCCCCGGGCGCGATTCTAGCGTAGAGCCGCCCCGCGTCATTCGCGTAGGACTCGATGTCCTCCTCTGTGGTGGGGGACAGCGTGTCGATGGTGGGCCGGAGCATGGGGATGATTCCGCCAGCTCGGAGATACAGAGGAAGCTTTGAGAGCGGTGCGTCCACCTCTCGGTCTTCGCCGCCCTCAATGGCCTCTCCTGTCCACCAGTCATACCAGACGCCCTCAGGGAAGGGGACGACACGGGATCGTTGCCCGTCTCGAATGACTGGAGCGACGAGCAGGTCATCACCGAAGAAATACGTATCAGAGGGGTGCTTGCCCTCCGACGGGTATTGCAGACCGTAGGGACGCTGTATCGGTCGGCCTGTACTCGCGATCTCTTGTGCGTACGTCCATTCATAGGGAAACAGTCGCAGATGCAGCCTTGTGTAAATTCGATACCAATCGAGCACCTCATCATCGAAGCCATTCTCTTCGGTAGCCTCCCAGGCGACATCATTGGTGTTTGTTCCGATCTGCATCACTGAAGACAGGGCCGTGTGCTCGAACCAGCGCACGAAGGTCTCTTTATTAGGGGGCGCTCTCCGATAACCACCCGTGTCGGACCCAAAGAACGGGAATCCAGATGGGCCAAGACTTATGCTCGCCACCACAGCCGCAGGGAGACCGCCGACCGCCATGTATTCCTCGTCCCCATCGAGGAGAATCTCCCGGTGGTATCCGAGGTTTGCGTCGAGATCTCCGGGCCAGATGATGGCGCCGTTTGTTTGGCCACCCCAGGTCGCTGAGCGACAGAGTAGGAAGCCGCCTGTCTCGGGCAGCGTTTCGGCATAGACCTGGTGATAGAGCGTCTGATATCGAGCGTGCATTGTCTGGTCTGTGCTTCCATCGAAGAAGCCCCACCCCGAGCGTTGCAGATATAGGCCGGGCACGACGTCCTCGGCGTAGTCCAGCTTAAAGCCTTCGACGCCCATCACCGTGTATCGTCGGATCAAGTCCTGCCACCACGCGTAGGCCTCAGGGTTGGTTAGGTCCACCAAGCGCCCCCATTTACTGGTCACGAATCCATCCGAAGGTGGGAAATACCCCTCGGCGTTTGCCGTCGCTCGCAGCTCCTCAGTGGCGCTGGTGTCTTCATTGTCGAGGGTCTCTGCGCCGACATATGGCGTATGCCAGAGACCAAACCGAAAGCCCATCGCGTGGATGCGGTCGATCATCGCTTGAGGGTCATCAAACTGGTCCGGGTTCCAGTCAAACGAGTTGACAGCGCGTGCGTATGGTCGATCTACCCAGTAGCCGCTGGTCGCGAGATCTAGGCGGCGGATCGTCTCGATATCGTTGATCACCTGAGCTTGGTTTTCATTCTCGTCTCTCCACACCCAGGGCCCCAAGGCCCAAGGAGCGGGCAGGCGTGGTGAGCCGGTCAGGCCATAGTAGTGCTTGGTCAGATCGAGGGGCAGATCTTCAGTGAAGAGGTGGAACTGGAGCCCGTCAGGTGATCCCATTCCCGTCCCAAAGACAACATCAAGGGTCTCATCGTCTTCTACTGCGACTGAGAATGCCCCGGGGTATAGACTCTCGACGAAGAGGCCCCATCCGTGGTGACCGATGAGAAACGGAATCGGGACATGTGCCTCGTTGTTTGCGCTCTCGATGTCCGTATCGAGCTCTAGCTGCATTGGGCGGAGCTTACCGCGGTGGTTTACGTCATCGAAGACCTCTCCTAGGCCGTAGAAGGCCTCTTCAGATGACACCAGGCCAGAGATGCGCATAAACGCGACCTGGGCGCCTTCAGGAGGCGTTAAGCGAAGGGTTAATCGATCATCAGCGACAGGTGTGACGGCGAGTTCTCCTCGCCCGAACTCGCCGTAGTCGAGCTCCACTCTCGCGGTCGCGTCTCCAGAGACGAGGCTTACGAAGCTCGGCGTGCTCCAAACTAGGTCTGGAGGACTGGTCCCGTTGATCCCGTCAAAGAGATACATTGGATCGTAGTTTCGATCCTCGCTCACCATCTCCACTAGACCGAGTTGCAGTCCTTCTAGGGGGATTTGAAACAGAGTCCGGTCAGCCCTCAGTAGGGCAAGACGACCTTCGTCCGCGTACCAGACCAAGCGCGTTTGAGCGCTGGCCATGACGACCTCTCCCTCGGCGGGTCGACTACCGTCGACCCCAAGATCGGCTATGGGGTCCATGTCAGCCCGTTGGGCAGACTCTGTGGAGTCATCGCAGGCAGCGATGAAGAGGATAAGGCTAATTAGAAGTATATGTCTCATTCACCAAGTTCCGCTGTTTTCCATTGATGACCAAGGCTCGGCGATAGGCAGAGCCTCTCCCCGTTGTAATAACTCCACAGAGATTTGGTCGGGGCTACGCACGAAGGCCATTCGACCGTCTCGAGGCGGTCGGGCGATGGTCACGCCCAGTGACTGGAGGTGTGTGCACATTGCATAGATGTCATCGACCTCGTAGGCCAGATGACCAAAAGAGCGGCCTACACCATAGGGCTGCTCTTCATCCCAATTCCACGTCAGCTCGATTTGAGCGGCGTCACCCTCCACCCCTGTCTCCAGAAAGACGAGGGTGAAACGACCACGCTCCGAGTCGCGCCGACGGGTCTCCTTAAGTCCGAGACCATCGCAGAAGAAACGCAGCGCGGCGTTCAGATCATAGACTCTAATCATCGAATGTAGAAATCGCATTGCCCCTCCCCGAGGCACTCGCTGGTACGGTGTCGCCGACCATCGAGTACGAGGTCATATCAAGACAGCCCTTGTGTCATTCCTAAGAGTGGGCATGATCAGGGCATCCCAAGCCGAGGTAAAACCATGACACAGCCCGCAAATCAACTGTTTGGACGCTCCTTTGCGTTGATCGGCATGGTTCATCTGGGTCCATTGCCCGGAAGTCCGCGCTGGGACGGCTCTATGTCGAGGCTCCTAGATGCTGCGCAGAGAGACGCGGAGCGACTGCGAGACGGGGGCTGTGATGCTCTGCTCGTGGAGAACATGGGAGACCTGCCCTATTTGCGAGGCGCGGTGCATCCGGAGACGACCGCGGCGATGGCCATCGCCACGAACCAAATCACCCAATTCGGGCTCCCTGTCGGCGTTCAAGTGCTGGCCGCTGCAAATCGAGAAGCGCTTGGAGTGGCTGTCGCTGCAGGGGCAGAGTTCATTCGTGTCGAGGCCTTTGCTTATGCGCACGTCGCCGACGAAGGGTGGCTCGACGCCTGCGCGGGCGAGCTGCTTCGTGCTCGGGCTGGGCTCAACGCGGAGATCTCGATTTGGGCTGATGTTCAGAAAAAGCACGCGGCGCACGCCGTAACCGGAGATTTATCGGTTTCGGATCTCGCTCGAGGTGCTGTGTTTAGTGGTGCAGACGCGCTGATCGTCACTGGAACGGAGACGGGGAGCCCTGCGAGACCTCAGGATGCTGACGCCGCGGCTGAAGCGAATCGCCCCGTCGTGCTCGGTTCGGGAGTCAACGCGGAGAACGTCGCCGATTATGTGAATCTCGCCGCCGGAGTTATCGTCGGCAGCGCACTTAAGGAGCGAGGAGACTGGCGAGCGCCCGTTGACTCGGCGAGGGTCTGTGCGCTTCGAGAGCGGATAGACGCTCATTTATAGCCGCAATCGCCGACGAGCCCTTAGGGCCTGAGGCCAAGTCTGTCATGGCAGACCGCGTCATAGACAACGCGGACAATGTCACCACGATCTGGGTGATTCATGGGTACGAAGACGACCTCGTTTTCATCTTCGTCGAACATGAAGTCCGCGGTGCGCTCGTCGTTGATGAAGACGCGCAAGCTATCGCCAACCGCGGCGAGTCTGAGCTTCCAGCGGGCGTTACGCTCCGGGTTAAGCCGGCCGACCTCAAAGCTATCGGTGCGGCTGTCATCCTCGCTTCCTTCTCCGACGAGCGGGAGCGCCACCTCTTGGGTATTCTGAGCGTCGGAAGACACCAGCACGTTGCAGTTGGCCTCCCCGGTGCGGTTCGGCTCAAATTGAACAATAAAGGCCGCCGCCTGGCCACGTTCAAGGCTGAGGCATTCTTCAATCTCTGGCGTCTCTATGAACTCGAAGCGGTCACAGTCGGGGCCGTCTAACCGGTAAGATGTCGCGCAGAGCGGCACAAAACCAACGTTCTCGGCTCCGATCCTCAGCTGACGTGATGCGCATGTGTTCGCGGTCACCAAATCAAAATTTAAGCGCTCGGGAATGGAGCCAATGAGGGCCTCAGCACCCACCCCACGGAGCAAGACCTCTTCGGCTCGGTTCATGTTCAGGAACTCATCGAAGTACTGCACGCTCAGCAGGCCCTGTTCTCCCACGGGGTTGGGGAGCTGTGGGCTGTAGGTCACCTCGACGACATTACTGCTCATCGGGCCGAGAATCTGTGGCTCAATAGTCTGGGTGAGAGTGAAGGTGTTTTGCTCTTCTCCTCGAGTATGACTGACGGTTACGTCCCGTAGATCGCAGGGACCATTGCCTCGGTTCTCGACCGCGACCTCTATGCTCCGCTGCAGGCTTACTCTCAAGATCTCAAAATCGATAGAGCTCGGTTCAACACGCACTAGGCAGCGATCGCCTCCTGCACCACCTGTGGCGCGAAGAGTGATGTTCACGGGTTGAGTGGAGTTCCCAGCGAAAGGGACGGTTAACCGCCCTGTCGCGACCTCTCCCTCCGCCAAGTTGATGTTCTCGTAGGTGACTCCGATAGAGATGGAGTCGCCGCGGCTGAGGGTGCGGCCTTCGGCGTCTCCATTGCCGATCGGACTCCAGGCGAATTGTTCATCCCCCTCGAGGGTGATCGCGTTGAGGGTGTGCTCTATGTCACCGCAATTGATAATCCTAAACTCAAAGCGACCGCTGCGGACGCCTGGATCAACAGCGCCTAAATCTAGGCTATTAGGCATCGTTCGTATGCAGTTGGCGAAGATTCGTCCGGTGAGCGCGACGGTCAGCTGTGGGGCATCAGGATCGTCACTTGAGATAACCAAGGAGGCGATGTGCTCCTGGGCGTCGGGTGCCGTATACGTGACGTTTATGTCGAGGCTTTCACCCGCCGCAATGACCGCAGGAAGCTCTGGAGCGTCTACGAGGTTGAAGTGTTCAGCTTCGAGCTCTGGCGTCGTGGAGATACCCGTCACCGTCAGTGGAGCGTCACCCGTATTTCGAAGGCTGACGGTCTGCGGCTCACTAGGGTTCCCTTCCATCCCCGGTAGGGTGAGAGATGTTGGCGACAAGGCGAGATTGGGCGTGGGCATGGCCTCAGCCATGTCCACTTGCATCCCACCATCTGTGACCGCACTGGCATCGTCATCCGGAGTGGCGTCAACGTTCGTCGTCGACGCGCCGTCATCGGCACCACCACATCCGTAGATGAGCAGGCATAGCGCGAGGAGCCCGATAGAAATCTTGTTCAGCTGAAGCATTTTGAGCGTTCCTTATTGAAGCGAACAGCCAGAGTCTCTCTCGGATTCATCTTGGGCGAAAGACTGAAAGTGCTCGCGCGATCTTCTCGCTGACTATCCGGACCCCTTCGGGAGAGGAAATCAGGTCTTGGCGAATCTCTAGTTCCAGATAGGGTCGTTGATACTTGTCTCCATGGCGCGCGGCTGAATACATCAGTTCGCCCGTGAGTCCGGAGTAAGGTGCGTTCAGTTCCGTCAGAAACCCCTCCGCTGCAAGGGCGGCCTGCAACCTGAGGGCGTCCTCTTCGTATCGATCAAAGAGGATACCGATCTCCATTGCTCTTTGAACGCCAGCCCAGATCGGAGTGAAGCTGTGAATGGACACCAGATTCACTGGATGTCTCTTCAGGCTGGCCTCCATTGTGGACTCCACCATGGAATGAAACGGATGAAATACGGTCGCGGTGCGTCGTTCGATCTCTGCGCTGTCGACGGCAGAGTTCATGTCCAGGGTGACATCTTCACACTGGGTGACCACCAGGGTCTCTGAGTCTGGGGCTCGGTTTACATCAATTACAAGTCGGCTGACACAGGTGAGTACGGCGACGCTGTCGCTGTACTGACAGAGGGACTCGACGACCGACGCTGCTCCAATATCCCAACCCCAATGCTGGTTTAGCAGTGCAGAGTCTGAGGGAGAGGGGGACAGGCCCGGTACGTGATTACTCGCGTGATCACAGGTGAAAACGAAAGGCCCACGTGCAGAGCCGGGGACACCGACAACCCGGCCCGCTCGCTTTATGCCGTCGGACACCGTATCCGTCATAGAGCCTGAGGCGGCGTGGATACAGATGGTGGTTGGGGGTGTCGCTCGGCGTCCTTGGCGAGCATGTTCACGATGTATGGTCGTAGGGTCTCTGGCGTGATGATCGCGTCGATTGACCTGACGTCACGCGCTCGCTGAACGGAGTGGATCTCATCGAATCGGGCCGCCAACGTCGCTGTTGCCTCCGCGTGAGCCTCCGCTGTGCCTCCGAGCTCCTGAGCGAGTTTTCTGACCTCGCCCGCGAAGACGACCGCAGCCGCTGGGGCTCCACCGATGACCGAAGCATAGCTGCCTTCGAGGGCGATGGAGCTCAACTCTGGATTGAGCGCCTTAGAGAAGACTACGTACGCGCCCCCGTGATACCGCGAGAGGATCACAAAGAGGATAGGCCCGTCGAAATTAGTGACGGCTCGGCCGATCTCTGCACCGTACTCCAATTGGCAGTGCCGCAGCGACTCTGGTGAGCCATCGAAACCTGACAAGTTGGCGAGCACGACGACGGGTCTTCGACCTGACGCTGCGTTGATCGCTCGCGCTAGCTTGCGTGAGGCTTGCGGATAGAGGGTACCTCCGGCCAGGGTGTCTGGTCCGCCGGTCGCCTTCTGTCCGAGGCGAGCGATGGGCTGATTCTCAATGCCGATCAGCGTCGCCGCGTACCCACCGATACGTGACTCCCAGACGACGACCGTCTCAGCCCCATGCAGTGATGACCATCGCTCTACGGATTCGCTGTCCTGATCAGTGACCGCAGCCAAGATTGGTCGGATGGCGAAGGGCCGCTTACGATCGGGGTTATGTTCCATCGAAAAGAGCTGCCCGATCGTATCAAAACCGTGACCAAAATCGCCTGGATAAGGCGTCAACGTGATGTCTCGATCAGCGGGATCCGCAGTGATGGTCTGCGGTGGACGCTTCGCGCCCGGCGGGACATAGGTGAGATTATAGTAGCGATACAGCAGATGATACGCGTCATCCAAGTCGACGGCGTGGGCTTGGGCCTGTCCGTTCGGGCCCATGATTGCCGTGTATCCCCCGAGCGCTAAATCATCTTCAGCGGACACACATCCAGAGAAGTCGAGAGCGCGCTTTCCGGTCAGCACCATCGTGCCCTGATCGGTCATGATCAAGAGTCCACGAGTGTGCATCATCATGGTCGCTTCTGCGTTCCAATACGCCTGAGCCCCCACACAGATGCCCGGTACGAGCAGATTGATCTCTCCACCATTCTGAGTGAAGTGAATGATGCGACGCAAGACCTGAGCGGTCCAATCTAGGTTCTCTGTTCCGCTATCCCAATCGATGCGCGCACCGGAGCTGACGGCGACCCATTCAATGGGAACCTGCAGTCTCTCGGCGAGCTCGATGGCAGCGACGACACGACGACATTCGGGCTCAGCGAGTGCGCCCATGCGGCGAGTCGGATCAGACAGGAGCAGGACGCGAGCCATCACCGTCCCGAGGTTGCGAGAGCGGCTGCGAATGACTCCAAAGACAACCCCCGCGGTGTTTCCACCTCGAGCTCGGTTCTTCACCGTTCGGAGTTGATTGTCGTCTCCGATGTCGTATTCCTCAAACTCTCCAAACGGAAACCTAGGGCTCGTCTCAAGGAGCTGGACGATCTCGTAAGGGTGGGTCAAGCCTCGGCGCCGAGCCGTGACGACTTGACTCTCATATTCGGTCAGCGGAACGAGAGGTTGGTGGGACGCAGGCTTCATCGCGAAGTCTACCCGGCTGCCTCCCGGTCGTTTCGTGATGGAGAGGTCCATCAAGGGGGTGACTCCACCAGGGTGGGCGCTATCCTTGAAGCGCGCCCTGATGACCACCTTCTCAAGACCGACGCCAAGGGCGCTGGGCGTGAGTCGCTCTATGTAATCTCTCATGGTGTCGAAGGCCATGGGGACCACGGGCACGAGACTCAGAGTGATACGGTTCCAGTGACTACGACGTCGAGGGTCATGCTGCTCTCGAGCGGTCTCAAGGGAACGCACGGCGGCGTGGAAGACGCGCTCAACGTGGGGTAAGTGCATCGGCTCGCCAGGAGCCTGCTCTAGACTTCGCACCTCACCGAAAGCGAGCAACCTTACGTCGCGAGGGTTCTCCCAAGCTTTCGCAAGAAAGAGGACGACGTCTTCGTCGCTCGCGAGTCGCTGAAAATCAAACCGCGCGAGTCGATCAAGATCCAGACGGCGAGCCGTACTGGGCGTGACATCGCGGCGATCATTCCGCTCGGTTCCATCGGCATAAAATCGGCGAACAGCGGTCGTGTTTCCCCCAACGGAGATCAAACACAACTCTTGCCACGGTGGTTGAGCTCCAGCGCCGGGATTAACGGCCTCAATGACCTCCTCCAGGGCAGAGTGAACGTCCTCGGCAGAGTCTGGCACGACCACGACATCGAGTCGCCTCATGGGCGCTTCCGCGCGGGCAGCTTGAACGAGCTTAACCGCTTCAGAAGGGGGCGCTGTTACGGTAATCACCGTGACGTCATCACCTTGAATACGGAACGCCGCGCGCTCAGCCAGCTGGATTCGCTCGATCGCCGTACCGGGTCCACGCCATTCAAGACGTCGCGCTACCGCCTCTCCAGCGATCTCACAACCGCTGGCGGCCTCAGGCGCAAAACCAGGGACCAGTGACTCCGGTGCCTCAAGCACTTCATCCCAATCAGCCTTACCTTCTCGAAGCCACGAGAGGAGCGCTCGTGCGCGATGCTCTGCGCGACTCAGGAGTCGGATGTGGGCGAGTCGCTCGAAGAGAACATATCGCGCGCGGTCCGCAGCCTCGCGTACCTTGCCGAACCGTGATGGGTCGAGACTTGTAAGTCGGTCGAGGAGCTGAACGGGAGCCTCCTCGAGGCGTTTTAGGGCGGAGATGGCCACAGGGATTGTATTGGGCAACGCCTTCCCGGCGCGGACGAGACGCATGAGCGCATCATCACGTTCAGACGATGGTGTCAGGTCTTCGATACCGAAGTGACTCACCGCTGCGGTCACGACAGACTTTCTCTCTTCGGACAGCGCCGTAGCGCCGCGCTGAAGAAGCGTCTCCATCCACATGTCTGGACTGACCGCACCGGTCGCGCCTCCGCTCTTACTGTCCTTGCGCGTCGGGCGCCGCTCAAACATTTCAGCGACGTCTACAAACGCGGTGAGGATGTCTTCACAGCTCTCGGTCGTGATGAGCTCTTGGTCTTCTTTGAGCTGCTTGGGAGAGAAGTCCCAGCCTAAGATCGCCGCGCGGACGCGCTCAGCGACCACCTGCGGATCTGCGCTTCCTGACTCCCAAGGGATCACAGCCGCTGAAGCGGGCTGGGCTCCGTCGCTGTCTTCGCTCTCGATGATCACCAGCGCTTGGCCACTTCTGACCTGGCCGCCGCTGCTCACGAGTACTTCACTGACAGTCCCAGAGAGAGGAGCCTCGACTCGGACCTCCATCTTCATCGATTCAAGGATGGCGACGCAGTCGCCCGCTTGAACGACTGCGCCCGGCTCCACGGGAATGTTGAGCACCAGCGCTGCAGACGGAGCAGACACGAGGCCACCGCTCGCCTCCGCCACGCGGTGCGGGACTCCATCGACGGTGTAGTTGATGTCGCCTGGCGCTCGTTCGACGCGATGATTGACCCCATCCAGCTCTAACCAACTTTGATAGGGCCCATCTGATTTATGAGAGACTGTGACCGCTCCATCTTCTCCGTAAACACGGAAGGAGTTGGCGCCGACTCTGTAGACCGTCAAGGTCTCTCCAGCCTCTACGCGATGGCGGTCCTCGCCCTCATCGCGGTCTCCCTTATCTAGGAAACGATCGATCGCCGCCGCCAGCATCGCGATGCCCGCGCCCACTGGAGGCTCTAATTGCAGTCGGTCCACGAGACCGATGTCTACATCGCCGGCTCGAACGTCATCTCTATTCAAGAGCGTCCGCAGAAAGGAGAGATTACTTGTTCCGCCTTCGACGACGATGCGCGTGTGCTCCAGAGCTCTACTCAGGCGAGCTATGGCGGCCTTGCGATCTGGGCCCCAGGCGATGATCTTCGCGATGAGCGGGTCGAAGTCGGCGGAGATGACGTCACCTTCGGTGAAGCCAGTATCCACACGGAGGCCAGGACCTGACGGTAAGACGAAACGTACGAGCTTACCGGGCGCTGGCATAAAGTTGTTATCAGCGTCTTCGGCGCAGACGCGCGCCTCGACCGCCCAACCCCTCGGGCTCAACGCCTCGCTGGATAGTGGTCTCCCTCGAGCGAGGTCGATTTGAGAGCGGACTAGATCGACACCAAAGACCTCTTCGGTGACCGGATGCTCCACCTGCAGTCGAGTGTTGACCTCTAGAAAGTACGGAGCGTCGGCGTCAAGATCGTAGAGGAACTCAACAGTGCCCGCGCTGCGGTAGCGAACGGCAGAGCACAAGCGTTCAGCCGC
>CALELH010000560.1 GCA_937902595.1 uncultured Myxococcales bacterium | reverse complement strand
TATGGTGGGCGTCGCGGCGAACGCCGGGGTCTTGACGGAGTTTTATCTACAGATTTGGCCCCGACCAATGCACGCGACTCGCTGTAAGCTTCGGTTCCGTAAGAGACAAGAAGGGCTCGACGCGATGTGGCGAATTGCGGACGCCGGCGTACGGCCGTCGGCCTGGTGCCTGTCGAGTGCGGGCGGTGGTTACAGCTTAGAGATCGAGCTACAAGAGCGTTATCCTGTCGACGGTCTAGTCGGGCGTATCCAACTGGTCGCAGGCCAGGAGGGCGTGCTCGAGGAGACGTCTCCCGGTGACTCTGTGTTGATGAGCCGACTCAAGGCACCTCTAAGTAGGGTCTCTCAGGAACCAGATACAGGCGAGATCTGGGACGTCTCTGGTTTCGGATATCTGGTCGAAAGTACACCAGAGTCGGCAAAGTACGACTGGGCTCTCTTGACCGCTCAGTATCAAGAATATGTGCGGCAGATCGCGACTGATTTGACATGACTCGTCCAAGAACTGAGTTAGGTAGGTTGGAATTTGCAGTCGGCAAAACGAGCTATCATTGCCTTTGAGTAATGTGTGAGCCATCTTCAGTTCTATGAATTGGCTGCGATGTGAGCCTTTGGCTATGAATCTTGGAGTGAAGTGGGGGCTGAAGTGTCGACGAAGACATATGTGATGGTGAACCCCGCGAGCGCGAACGGTAAGACTGGCCGACGCTGGCCTGAGTTCGCCTCTCGTCTACGAGGCTGTCTCCCACAATTTGAGGTGGGATTTACTGAATATTCACGTCACGGAGTCGATCTCGTTCGGGCCGCGGTCAAAGAGGGCGCCCGCCACATCGTGTCCGTAGGTGGGGATGGCACTCACAACGAAGCGGTCAATGGCTTGTTCGAGGGGGAGTCACTCATCGCCGACGACGTGGTCTTGTCTGTAGTGCCCACCGGTACGGGTGGTGACTTACGCCGCACTCTCGGACTTCCTGCCGATCCATTGAAGGCGATGGAGTGTATTGGCCAACGACCAAGAGAGGTCGATGTGGGCCGGGCTCAATATCTGGACCATGATGGGAACGCGGCGCTCGCTCATTTCATCAACATCTCGAGCTTTGGTGCATCAGGCACGGTTGTTGACATCGTCAACAACTCTTCGAAGAGACTCGGTGGGCGTCTCAGTTTTCTGCTTGGGGTCGTACGCGGCACTCTGCAGTATAGGAACCAGGAGATGCGGATCATCCTTGATGAGGGTACGAGCGAAGAGAGAGTTTTTCAGGGCCGCTTCTATAATGGCGTAGTGGCTAACGCACGCTATTTCGGAGGCGGAATGTTGATCGCGCCAGACGCCTCTATGAGTGATGGCCTCTTAGATTGCGTGTTCTTGGGCGACCTCTCCAAATTTCGTGTTCTTAAGGGTACGTCAGCGATTTATAGCGGCGCTCATTTGGAGCTAGATGACGTTGATGCCTATCGGGCTAAAACGGTTCGAGCTGAGCCCGTGGGCGGCGCCGAGGTGCTCATCGACCTAGATGGTGAGCAGCCGGGTCTCTTGCCTGCCACGTACTCTCTGATTCCGGCAGCGGTCCAGATCTGTACTGGCGCTGAATGGGAGATGAGCTGAGCCGATGTCGGACACATCGTCTACTCGAATTCGTGATCTTCTCCTCTGCTGCTTGACGGCGGTGGGGACGTTCGCTGCGTTTCCAACCGCCCTCGCTCCTGAACATTCATTCTGGCCGCTGATCTGGATCAGCCACGTCCCGCTCCTTTGGGTTCTTAAGGACAAGGCCCCAAAGCAGGCGTTTTGGTGGGGCCTCCTGTGTGGAACTCTCATTAACGCGGGAGGCTATTACTGGCTCGCCAGCATGCTCAGAACCTTCGGACACCTGCCCTGGGTGGTCGCCGGTTTCTTCTTGCTATTACACAGTCTCCAGTTGGGATTGATTTGGGGGATCTGGGCTTGGGTTCTTAATCGAATTGGTAACACGACCTCGATTCGTTTGGAGTGGTCCGCTCCTATCGCGATGGTGGCGATCGAGTTCGTGGTGCCTAGGATTTTTCCTGCGTATATGGGGAACAGCCAGTATCTCTTTCCACCGATCATGCAGGTCGCGGACATCTTCGGGGTGACCGCGGTGACTTTTCTCATCTACCGGGTCAACACTGTACTCTTTCTCTGGTTGAGAGCATGGAGAGAGGAACGGACGCTGCCTAGAAGGGCTGCGTGGACTACACTGATTATGGTCGTGGTCTCCCTCGGGTATGGCTTTGTCAGAATGAATCAGTTTGACACGGCGATGGCTGAAGCGCGCCATCTGAAGATGGGCGTCGTTGAAGGCGATGTGGGGATCTTTCAAGAAGAGACGCGCACACGCATAAGAAACCATCTCTTGATCCAGCAGAACCTCTCCGCTCAATTAGAGAAAGCGGGCGCTGAGCTCATTATTTGGTCTGAGAGCGCCTATCGTTTTGGCGAGATCCCGCGGCGGGCGACTCGAATACCGCCGTCTCCAGCGCCTCTAGTCTCCGATTACACGGCGGACGCAGGACGACCCCGCAGCGAAGCTAGAGCCCCGATTCGAGGCTTTAAGGTTCCGCTCTTGTTTGGCGGGACAAGCAGCGAGCCGCGGGAGCAACCTAGATGGGAAGGAGACTTCGCTGTCACCCCTAGAAATACTGCCTTTCTACTCGATAAGGATGGGACTGTGGCTGGCGCCTACGACAAGGTCTACCTCCTGGTCTTTGGAGAGTATGTGCCGTTCATTGAATACATGCCTTGGTTCTACAAGCTGATCCCCGCGGCGGGTAATCTTGAGCCCGGGAAAGAGGTCAAGGTCATCGAAGCTGATCTCTGGGGCAAAGGGCCTGTACGCCTTGGGGTCCTGGTTTGCTACGAGGGGATACTTCCAGGCTTTGCTCGAAAGCTGGTCGGTCAGGACGCGAATGTTCTGATCAATATGACCAATGATGACTGGTTCGGTAAGACCGCAGAGAGGTACCTGCACTTCGCTTTGACCGTCCCACGGGCCATAGAACACCGCCTTCCATTCGTACGAAGTACCCTGACTGGTGTGAGCGCCTTCGTGGATGCAAATGGGCGAATCATCAGTCAGACCCGTTACCATGACCCTGAGACCTTGCTTTGGGATGTCCCCCTGCTGTCGTCGAAGACCGTGTATCAAGAGATAGGAGATGCATTCCCCTGGGGGTGTGTCGTCTTTACCTTACTCGCCTTCGGGTGGGGTCGATTAAGGCGCCTCTAATGAGGCTGACCATTGCCTGATTATTGAGGAGTCTGGTAAGAGCGAGGTGATGATTATTTTTCGTACAATCGGGATCTTGGTTCTGACCCTCTATCCAATCCTTGGCCTGTGCCAAGAGTCTGGTACGGGCGGAACCGCAGAGGAGACGCCTTCGGCGCCCCAGGCGTCGGTAAAGCACACCCTCAGCCAGATCACGATCAAGGTGAAAGACGCGGGGACCGAGGTCAGGCTGAACGGTGAGCTTCTGGGTAAGACCCCGCTCGGCGGACCATGGACTGTGAAACCGGGACAGCACGTCTTCAGCTTTACGGCTAAGAACAAGCAGAGCGGAGAGATTAAGCTCTCCGTTAAGGCCGGCGAGAAGAGGGTCTTAGAGTGGCCCGAGCCTGCCACTGACGCAGGCAACGGGGATTCCGGTCTCAATTGGGCGCCCTGGTCACTCTCCGATGTTGGCATCGGAGTAGCGATAGGCGGTGCTGCGGCGGTCGCGCTCGGCAGTTATTTCGGATCACAGGCGGTAGAGCTTGCGGATGAAGCAGGACGAATGATTACGACTGAGACGTATCGAGTCGACTTCGAGCGTCTCACCGAGCAGTCCTCAGACGCCGCCTTGAAGGCTAATTTGGCGTATGGAGTCGGTGCCGCGGCTTTGATGAGCGGACTTGTGATGGCTGTCTTCGGAGATGGTGGGATCATGTCTATGAGCGGCGACGAAGATGAAGCAGTGATCATCATTGGAGGCTCTTTCTGATGCGAGCGCTCTTCTTTGTTTGCTTGGTTGCCTGGATGGTTGGTCAGACCTCTTGTGTCCCTCGTTTCGATACGAGCAAAGATTGTCAGTCGGACAATGAGTGCTTTAAAGGCGAAGTCTGCGATCTTATTCGTGGCTGTGTGCTCGTTGATGCCGGAGAACCGAACTCTCTAGACCAGGGGAGTGATGCGGGTGACGCCGTGGTTCCGGATAGCTCTGGAGGCTCCGGCGGTGAGGCTGGTTCCGGTGGTGAGGCTGGTTCAGGTGGAGCTGCTGGTTCGGGCGGTGGT
>CALELH010000559.1 GCA_937902595.1 uncultured Myxococcales bacterium | reverse complement strand
TTCGACTCGCGGTGTCACCGGATCACCGAGTCGTGCTACCTGGCTCAGCGCTCTTGGGCGCTGGACTCCTCGTCGGCGCCGACGCCTTCGCGCGGACCGTCGTCATGCCAAGCGAGCTACCGGTCGGCGTCGTGACGACCATGATCGGCGCGCCGTTCTTCTTGTTCCTTCTCATCAAAGCTCGACGATAGGTGATCATTCCATGACCGTTCACGTATCAAATGTATCTATCAAGCGAGGCGAACGAGTGATCGTCGAGGACATCTCCTTTCGGATCGCCCCCGGTCAGTTCATGGCCATCGCAGGGATCAACGGGTCTGGTAAATCGACGCTCCTCGCTGGACTCTCTGGTGAACTCACCGTGGCGACCGGAGAGATCCGCATCGCGGATGTCCCCTTACCCGAGTGGTCACTTAAGGAGCTCGCCAAACGGAGGGCGGTCTTGCTGCAGGACTCGGACCTCAGCTTCCCGTTCACGGTACTAGACGTCGTTCTGATGGGGCGCAGCGCCTACAACAGTGGAATGGAGACGCCCCGTGACCTCGAGATTACGTCCGCGGCCCTTGAGAAGGTTGGGCTATCCGACTTCGCGACGCGACGTTACACCAACCTATCTGGTGGTGAGCGTCAAAGAGTGCACCTCGCCAGAGTCTTGGCCCAAGTGTGGTCCGATTCACCCACCCCTGACTCGACTCACCCAACCCGTTACCTCCTCCTTGACGAACCGACGGCCAGTCAAGATCTCGCGGCGCAACATCGAGTCCTAAGCAGCGCTCGAGACTTCGCCGATGCCGGAGGCATCGTCATCGCGGTGCTCCATGATCTTAACCAAGTCTCACAATACGCAGACCAGGTCCTCTTGCTCTCTGATGGACATATCGCGGGTCTCGGCGGACCCCGTGATGTCTTGACTCCGGAGCTGCTTGAGTCCGTCTATGGGGTCCCCATTCAAGTCATCGAGCAACCCACCCTCGCGCATCCGCTGATCGTCAGCTGCCGGCAAGATTAAGGAGACGCCCAACGGGCATGTCTCAGCACATCACTTTATGCGCTTGTGCCCGTATGAGACACTGGGCACAGAGGGGGTGTAGTGAAGCGCGCCGTAACACAAAGTCACGCGAGTACCACGACAGGATGCGCCGACGGTCTTCACATCGTCTTGATGTGTCTCATCATGCTCGCGAGCGGATGCGGCCCGGAGACTCGCTACGATCCTGAATCCCATTGGGAAGAAGGCAAGCTCGGGGTGATCCGACAAGGCATGACCGTCGGTGATGCTGGTGGCTGCTCCACCAGCATCATCAACCCGCTCTCCATACAGCTCATCGACGAGATTAACTGTCTGCGTCCGGACACCTTAGTGGACTTCACGGGTCCCAATATGTCCTTGGGGCCCGCGGTGTTCCCCTTCTTGCAAGGAGACGGCCCTCAAAACCTCATGACGGCCATTCAAGATAGAGGCGAGCGCCTGAGCGTCACCTCGGCGCTCCGGACTCTCCCCCAGCAGTTCTTGCTCTACAAATGGTATCAGGCCGGCCAGTGCGGCATCTCCTTGGCCGCCCGACCAGGCCGCAGTCGCCACGAGAGTGGACTGTCTATCGACATTAACGGCTACGCGTCTTGGCGAGCCGACCTAGAGGCCAACCGCTTCAGCTGGCTTGGCGCCAGCGATCCCGTACATTTCGATTATACTGGGCCGGGCCGCGTGGACCTGGCCGGTCTGTCTGTCGAGGCGTTCCAACGCCTATGGAATCGAAACAACCCTGGCGACCAGATCGCAGAGGATGGGATCTATGGACCTCAGACCGAGGCGCGGATTCGGCGGTCACCCATCGCGGGCTTTCCGGTGGGCGCCTGCGACCCAGCGCCACCGGTTGAGCCTGACCTAGCGCCACCGCCTCCCGCTGAAGACATGGATCCGCCGGAGCCACCGATGGACGCTCAGGTACTCCCTGAGCCGGAAGATGCGATGACCATGGACACAGAGATGCCCAGAGACATGGTCTCCGATGCCACCCAAGGGGATGTCGCCGATACGTTGACTATAGTGGAGGTCCTGGACTCGACGGAGCGCGGCTCCCCGCCCGTACCTCGCCGACCGCTGTCGGTCCGCCAGGTCGGAGGGTGTATGGCGTCCCCCGCTGGTCTCCCGACCCCCGGGGGGATGTTCGCGCTCCTCGCGCTCTCGCTCCTGCTGAGGCGACGAGGATGAGTAGAGGGCCTATTTGGCCTCAGGCTCTGCGCAGACGCCATTGCGCGCGACGCACTTGCCCTCTTTAGAGCAGACAGCCGAGTTCTTGCAGTCTTGGTCATGACTCGCCACACACACGGGCTTAAAGACGTGTCCGGGCATCCGCTCCAAGCGAGTCGCGCAAAGCCCATCTTGCTTACAAGCAGTCTTCTCAGAGCAGTCCTGCTTGACCGGCTCCATAGCCTCCGCCGTCTTGACCTCCTGATCGAAGTTCAGAGCGTCAGTCGCGTCGACACAGACCTTCCCGTTTGGCGGACAGTAGACGATCTTGGAGTGCACGGTCATGGGACCGAGCCTCGTCTCGATGGTCAACCATCGGTTTTCGGAGATACCAGTCGTCGCGAACTGGGATTGACAGCCAAAAGAGAAGAACAAGAGCGCGATACACAGGCAGTTCAAGACCTTCATTCTGCCACCTTCTGGCACGCGATCGACGTGTCCTTAATCGACTGGCAATAGAACACAGATCCGTTAGACACGATGTAGCTCGTGCCCTCCTTGTCTCCGTTAACCACAACCTGGGTCGAGATACACCCGGTCATGAATCCAAAGGTAATCAGTATACAAATGCGCAGCATCTAGGAGTCCCCCTCTCAATGTGATTTTTGCCGGCCTAGGGATCCTATGGAAGCTTGGCGGCTATTCGCAAGGATAAGTTGTCCTGATCGGCCCCTCCGATGGACGGCACCAGCCTCCGGGTCAGAGGGTGCACCTGACAATGCGGCT
>CALELH010000558.1 GCA_937902595.1 uncultured Myxococcales bacterium | reverse complement strand
CCAGCGTCGTCCGGAATACAAGGACTAAGCTGTCCGCAGGCGGTGGAACAGAGCTCAATATCATTGGCTGGCATCCCGCGGCACACCCCCTCTAAAGCGCCAGCCCCCTCGGCGGCGCCCGCTCTAAGGAAGTACTGAACGTACTGCTGAATGGTCGGATCCTGACAGTCCCCAGCCGCCGTCAACGCCGCGACCGCGGCTGCGTTTAGGGCATTTTCGGCGACCGCTTTATCGCAGCCTCCTCGAGAGATAGATGAGATCCCTGCGCTCACTGCTTGCGCGGCCTCGCATTCAGCCGCGACGCACTCAGCGACTAATTGTCCGTATGGTTCACATTCGGGGACCGGTTCGGCATCTGGCTCGTCAAAACAAGCGAAGGCCGCTCCGCACTCGTCCTTAGAGGCGATACAACTCCAGACGGATGCCTTGAAGGCATCGTTGAGGCCGCACGTCAGACGGCAATCTCCAGTTCGCCCTAACCAGCCTCCCTCTTCATCCGGCGTCCCCTCAGGGATGCACTCCCCCATCAGGGCACACGCCTCTTCGCAGGTCTGGCCATCGACCAATGGTCCATCAGCGCAGAGTGAAGCCAGTCCACCAGAATCAGGGTTTTCACCACGGACCATGAGAAACTCCACCAAAGGACCGATCAAGGGGTGACCACACATCGCGCCGGCAATATCTTCAAAGAAGTTTGGTGTCCACCGGCCCGCACCAGTTTGGTCACGACAGATGTTGAAAAAGAGCTGCTGCATCCCCTCCCCGATCTCTTGACCATTTGGGCACGCCTCGAAGAAGCACTGTGTCGCGCGTTCTGCATACGGGCTACAGAGCGGATCGATCTCATCAGCGACGGGGCATCGCATACCGATCTCAGGACTTCGGCGCCCGACAAAGCCGACGAGTTCTCCGCACTCCTGTAGAGAAGAAGCCAAAGCGGCGAAGGCTGGTGTGTTATCGCAGGCGAGGCGGCAGCTTGCTCTCAAGACCAAGCCACTCGCGTCTGGACAGATGTCGGCAGCGCACACCGCCAAGCGGTCGCAGATACTGTCACAGGTCTCCTCTGGCGCCTCAGCATCGGGGGCGTTCATGGAGGACCCGTCTATCGAGCGCATCGCTCCAGCGTCCGCCGCCCCACCTGAGTCTGTTCCGTCTGCGTCGGATCCGCCTTGAGCGCTGCCCGCGTCTTGCTCGGGTCCTAAATCCGGATTGACACCACCCACGCCAGACGAGGGTGAGTTACGTACACAGCCTGTCTGCGCAACGAGCGAAAAGCACAGCGACAAGAAGAGCGCTCTTCTAGCGTTCATAAATTGAACTCCTGATGGTTCGTGGAGCGAGATTGGACGATAGCCTAGAGTCGGGCCTCATATCTAGGCCCCGACGAGACCTTAGGCCACCGTTAGATCACGAGCGAGCATTCGCTCTAGAGGCTTTAGAGCCTCAAGCCGGGTCTCCTCCGGGACATCGATCTGTGGGCTGAGGTCACGGAGCGCGAGGTAGAGCTTCTCGAGCGTATTCAACTTCATATGAGGACACTCGTTACACGCACAGTTCTCTTCGGGCGGACCGGGAATGAGCGTCTTACCCGGCGCGGACTTAGCCATCTGATGAAGGATCCCTGCCTCGGTGAGGACGATGAAGGCCTCATGCTCGGTGTCCTGAACATATCGAAGGAGAGATGACGTAGAGCCCACGTGGTCTGCGTGTCTTAGGATCTGTGGCTCACACTCAGGGTGAGCGATCACCACGGCCTCTGGATGGCGGACCTTAAGCTGCACCAACTTCTTCTCGCTGAAGAGTTCGTGCACCTGACAAGTACCCTGCCAGAGCACCATATCTCTACCTGTTTGCTGCTCAACATAACGCCCCAGGTTCTTGTCTGGAGCGAAGATGAGAGGTTGTTCAGCGTCGAACAGTCCCACCATATCCACCGCGTTACTCGACGTGCAGATGATGTCGCTGATGGCCTTAACGCCGGCGGAGCAGTTGATGTAGCTAATGACCTTGTGACCAGGATGTCGGTCGATAAAGGCCTGCAATTGATCCGCCGGGCACGCGTCTGCGAGGGAGCATCCAGCGTTGAGGTCGGGTAATACGACCATCTTATCGGGGTTCACGATCTTCGCGGTCTCGGCCATAAAGTGAACGCCAGCGAATACGATAACATCTGCGTCCGTGTCCGCGGCTTTACGGCTGAGCTCAAGGGAGTCGCCCACGAAGTCGGCGATGTCTTGTATGTCCGGCTCTTGATAATAATGAGCCAAGATGATCGCGTTTCGATCGACCTTGAGACGCTCAATCTCCTCGAAGAGGTCTAGAGTCGGGTCGATGCCACCGGGCTCATCGATCTGTACGAAGTCACTACTCATGATGGCTTCCCTTCAACGCGATCGCACAGCGCCTTAACGACGACCCCTGCTGCGACCAAACCAAACGTGCCCGTGACAAACGAGGCGCTGCCATCGATACGGACCCTACGGTCACAGGTCAAGAGACCGTTCTGCCCTTGTGGGCAAACGCACGTGAATCCGACCCCCT
>CALELH010000557.1 GCA_937902595.1 uncultured Myxococcales bacterium | reverse complement strand
CCCCTGCGGAAGACGCGGCCCAGCCTGCACCCGATGCAGCCATGATGATAGATGAAGGAGTCGCCGTCGACGCGGCGGAGGACGCGAGCGCCGCGGACAGCGGCGCAGAGTAATCGTGTAGCTGGGCCTCAGCCCGCGCCGCTTACTGCGGCAACATCAAACGCGTCGGCGTCGCGAAGCCTATCCGCGCTCCCCAGTAGTTCCCGTCCTTAAAGGAGAAGCCTGCGGGCTTCTCAATGTTTAGGTTCATCCCGAGCAGCAGGTCGACCTCTCCGAGGCGGATCCTGAACTCTGGCTCGACCATGATCTGGTCCTTCTCGTCACGAGATAGATCGCTGAGTGCGTCGATTGAGTAGCCGGCGCGCACCGCGATACGCACGGGCTTGGTGTCAAAAGCGAGCTCTAGCTCAGCCTGCCCGATGACGCCAAAGTCGTCTTGGTCAGCGACGGCCTGACCATCGGCGTCCGTGTTGTTAAGGGAGTCGCCAACGCGCACGCTGGGAGCGGCGACCATACGCGTGCCAAACATAAACCCAGACCGGTGCCGAAAGAGATAATCGAAGTGCAGAATCGCCGCCATGGAGTCCAGACGCCAGAGCCACCGGTCGCGCATGCCGTAGATCCCTGCGGCCGCGTTCAGCGCCGCGAGGTCCGTCGCTTGCTGCTCGGGCTTATCGGTTCGAAGTCGCGCGAGAGGCAGAGTCATCCCGAGGCCTAATCGCAGCTGTCGGGCCAAGGTCCGCCACGTAAAGAAGTGGGTAAAAGCCGGGTTACTTAAACGAAAGGTCCCCTGCTTCGTCTCGTCTCCCCCGGTCTTGGTCGTCACCGAGTAATGAGCCGCGCTCATCGAGAACTCAAACTCATTGCGCCCAACGGGTTGAATGATCTGGAGCCTTGGAAGGACCCCAAGCTCATTGATCTTCGAGACCCCCTCTTCGCGGCTGCCGAAGAAAGAGTGCAGGTCCAGCTGAAACTGGATGCCCCGCTTTCCGTATCCCGGGCCAAGACCGGCCTCGTTCGTAGGTAGGGTTACATCTGACGGCCTGACCTCGGCCTGCGCGTTCGACGCGCCAAAGACGACCAAACCGATCAAAACAGTGAACGACAACGATGAAATTCGGACTGACATTCTGCCTCGCCAAGTGCTTCTGGTATCTCCGGTTTAACTTTATCTTTACTTGGGACGCAAGAACGCCTCGCGTGATGTATGCTGTGTCTGGGAAAAAACAGGGGGTACACAAACAGCGATATGCGCACCCTGACGGGAACACTCTTACCCTTAGCGCTGGTCATAAGCTGCGTCCACGTCGCCCAGGCGGCACCGGAGGGCTCCGTCGAACTTGGGCCGACCCAGGGCGTACATGAGCGAGTGACCGTGAGAGTGGATGTGCTCGCCGCCGGCGAGACGCTGATCTTTTGTTCCAGCGACGACGGGCTCAGGGAGCCTCCCGTTGGCCCAAGCCTCCTCGACCGTGACCACCTCACTCCCGACGGCGGTAGCCGAAGCGTAGCGACGCGCTCACCGGGACGGCGGGAGTCCGAGATCGCCGTGTACCCTCCAGAGACCGCACCATGCCTCACTGATGAAGACTGCGTCGCGCCCATCGCCGGTCCTCGCTACGGCTGCTTCGACCGAGCCGCGGGGGTGCCGCGTGGGGCCGCCGGCCAACCTGAGCCAGGTGTACCCGGAGAGTGCGCCTATCTCTTCGCCGTCAACCCCACAAACGACTTCGGCGCGGGCGCCTGCTATTGGAGCGGCGCCGCCGCGGTCTGGTCGGCGACACCAGACCCCGCCGCGGAAGACTCAGCACCTCGGCCACACAGCTTAACGACAGACGTGCCGGGGGCGTGGTCCTTTGACTTCGCCGGCGAGGCAGAGACGGTCACGCTCTTTAACCCTCCCGCATACTCGACCCGCTATTTTCAGATCGAGGTCCTCGACGCGGACGGAGAGGCCGCGACAGGGGGCCGGGTCTACACCGACGAATGGATCCTAAACGCCCATCAACGGGAGAACACCGCCTCTGCCACCTTCTTCGCGGTGAAGCGTGTCGCGGCGTTCGCTGAGGTGTTCGCCATCGAGTTCGAAGGGCTAGACGGCTTCCTCTATGGCCTCGTCAGCAACCGAACGGGCATCGATGGGCGCCCGGATGTCAGCTGGTGCGAATATGGCTCACCAGCCCCGGTTGAGCTGGGCGGCGCCTTCCGATGTCCCCCCAATGGGGAGCTGTACCAGACCAGACGAGAACATCGGCTATACCTCAACTATCCAGAGTCGGTCGCAGAGAGGCCACCACCGCTGATAGCCGAGAATGCGAGGTTTAACGATGAGGCGGGCACCGCGTCGATCTCCCCCAATGGAGATGGCGTACAGGACGACGGCGAGTTCACCTTCGAGACTAATCTGCCCGTGACCTACCGGATCACAATCGACACCAACCGAGACGGAGACCTCCAGCCTCATCTTGACCACGTGCTCCGTGGCAGCAGCCCAGCGGGCACCGTGACGGTCCCCTTCAATGGACTCGACGAACGTAACGCTGACGCCCCCTTCCCCGCTGGGGATTACGCCTTTCGTATCGAGGTCACCACCGGCGAGACGCACTTCCCGCTGGCCGACATCGAGGCCAACGACCTGGGCTTTGTGATCAGCCACCAAAGAGGTCCCGGCCAGGACCAACGCTCACCGACGCCCATGTTTTGGAATGACACGGCCGTCCGTACGCCGGGGGATCTCATCGGCGAGGGAGACACCCTCGTCACCGTAGCGAACGGCTCCACCGTCGACGATGGTGTGCCACAGAGGCGGCGATGGGTTCAGCCGGAGTTCGTCCTTGAGAATGTACTCAGGAGCCCGTCCATCATCTTCGATACGTGGGTGTATGCCGATCGCGCGCTGCTCGACACCGTGGGCTGTCGCCGCTGCGACGAGGACCGAGGAGTCCTCGTGATCTCCGAGGAGGACGAGAGCCCTGACCCCGACGGAGACGGCCTGGGCGATGACGAAGAGGCGGAGCTAGGGACCGACCCCAATAATCCGGACACTGATGGAGACGGTCTTAATGACCGCCTCGAAGCAGAAGGATCGACGGATCCAACGCGCGCCGACACCGATGGAGACGGGCTCGACGATGGCGTAGAGGACGCAGACCGGGATGGCGAACGCGATCCCAACGAGACCGACCCGCTCAACCCAGACTCTGACGGTGACGGGCTCACTGATGGAGAAGAGGACGCGAACCAGGACGGCCGACGAGACGCCGGCGAGACCGACCCCCTAGACTCGGACTCCGATGACGACGGCATCCCCGACGGCGATGATCCGCGACCGCTCTCCCCGGAGGCAGACCCGGACCCTGACGGAGGCGTAATCGTGCCCCCCATGGATATGGGCGAGATCATCATCAGCGACGCAGGCGGGCCCAACGCCAATCTAGAAGACGGGGGCCGTGGGCGAACCCGACTCTCAGACTTCGAAGTGCTCGGCTGCGATTGCTCGACGACACAAGGCCGGCCGAGCCCCTCATGGTGGGCCCTCGTGTTCATGCTGGGTCTCTGGAGAGTTCGATGCAGAAGACATTAGCCTTAGGCGTCCTGAGCGTTGCGCTGATTGGAGGATGCCAATCCCAGTCCATCGCGCCGCCGCCGGCGCCCGATCTTCAGAGCGTGCGGCAAAGCTTTGAGCAGCCCACGGGCCGCCTGAGCCCGGAGACGGCTCAAGCCCTCATCGTGAGCCTCAGTAACTACGAAGCGTATCTGGCGACTATCGACGTGCTGGGCGAGTTTTTTGCTCAAGTCGTGG
>CALELH010000556.1 GCA_937902595.1 uncultured Myxococcales bacterium | reverse complement strand
GAGCATAACGTCCGAAAGTAGCTTCGATCTGCGCCAAGAGGAACTCACCCCATTTCGTATCTTGGACCGATCGCAGTTTAGCGCTTTCGGACCATGAGTCCATTTGGAAAATATTTGATTCGAGTTCATCTGCTGGTCCAGACGTTGTTGGGGGTGTCACTTCACTCCTGGAAACCGTACAGTGAGTCGTCTTGATAATTTTCTGGAAGACCAGCCTTGGCATTCACTGAAGACGCTGTCCTCTCCGCCGTCCCCAAATCACCTGCGTCCGTTAGACTGCGTGACATCATGCAGCGCCTTGGTGCTCCGCGTGGGGCACGTGCCGAGCTCAAAGACATGGTCAACGCCCTGGCCTCGTCCGGCCGACTGATGCGCGTCGGAGCGAGGCGCTTCACTCAGCCAACAGCCGAGGAGGTCTGCACAGGCACGCTCACCGTGACTCGACGTGGATTTGGCTTCTTATCCCGTGAAGACGGGCTCGAAGACCTCTATGTGAATGGAAGTCAGCTGGGGACCGCGATGCACAGAGACCGGGTCCAATGTCAGATAGCTCTCGGTCCAAGGGGGAGAGAAGAGGGGCGGGTCATCAAGGTTCTTGAGCGTGGGACTCACACCTTCGTAGGGGTCGTGCATCAGGCGCGTAAGGCACAGTGGATTACGCCCCGTGATGAACGTTTACCCGACAGAATTCGTTTAATCGGTGATGCACGGCACGGAGAGATGGTCGCCGCCCAATTCGTAAATTGGCCAGATCGCGGGGGGCAGCTCGCTTCGGCCAAGGTGCTTAAGGCCTTCGCCAAGGAAGGCGTGGCTTCTGATGAGACGGCGATGATCGTCTATGACCTTGGTTTACCGGTCGAGTTCTCTGAGGACGCCGTCGCTGAGGCTGCGGCATATGGAGATTGTGTTGACCCAGAGGAGGTCGCTCGACGGGTCGACCTACGCGACCTCGCGTTGATCACTGTGGACCCGCAGAGCGCTCGAGACTATGACGACGCCGTTCACGCGAAGCGGCTCGACAGTGGCGGTTGGCAATTGACCGTCGCTATCGCGGATGTCGCGCATTATGTGCGTCCGGGCACAGCGCTCGATGATGACGCGCTCGACCGGGCTCAGAGTGTTTATCTCCCGGACCGAGTTCTCCCCATGCTTCCGGACCAGCTCTCGGCAGATCTCTGCAGCTTGCGACCCCATGTGGATCGTCTCGCGATGATCGTGAGGATCCACGTGACTCCTCAGGGCGGGTTCGCGCAGGTGGAGTTGCTTGAGGCCGTTATCTGCAGTCACGCTCGTCTCAGCTATGACCGAGCGGCGAGATTGGTGGGTCTTCACCCCGATGATGACGCGTCTGTCGATCCTACGGACGCAGCAGAGAAGGCGGCGGTCCCCACACTTCGGGCTCTGGTAGATGTCACGAGAGTGTTGAGGAACAAGCGGAAGAAACGCGGCTATCTGAGCCTTGAGATCGGAGAGCCTTCCGTCGTGCTCGACAGCGAGGGGAACATCGACCGCGTTTCGATCACAGAGCGCCATGAGGCTCACCTTATGGTTGAGGAGGCCATGTTGGCCGCGAATGTCGCGGTCGCGAAGTTCTTTGTCCGACGGGATGAAGACACGATGTTTCGGACTCATGGTGAGCCGCCCCCCGACGCTTTGGAGCGTTTTCGTAAGCAGGCGGGCTCTCTCGACGTCGATATACCGAACACGTCTGATGCAGGGCATCTGACAAAAGCTCTTCAGAGGCATGCTGAGCATCCGATGTCGTGGCTGCTGAACATGCTGGTCTTGAGGGCTATGGCGAGGGCTGAATATGTCGCGCGGGTCGAGCCTCACTTTGGACTTGGGCTCGACGCATACTTGCACTTTACGAGCCCCATTCGGCGGTACCCAGATTTGGTCGTCCATCGCATGGTGAAGGCCGTCATCCATGAGACAGAGACCGTCGACGATGACGCTCTCGTAGACGTCGCGAGGCACTGTAGTCGTAAGGAGCGAATCGCCTTGGACGCCGAGCGCGATGTGATCGGTGTCTATAAGGCTTTGCTGATGAGCCGCTATGTCGGCACCACGCTACAGGCGACGGTGATGGCGCTCACACCGAACGGCATGTTTCTCAGGTTTCCGCTGACCTTGTGTGAGGGCTTCATCCCAGTCGAAGAGCTGAATGACGATTGGTATGCGCTTAACGACGAAGGCACCTTCCTCGTGGGAGAGAAGACTGGCCACCAGTATCGGCTCGGGGATGAGCTGAAGGTGGAGATAAAAGACGTGAGCGTTCGTAGACGTCGGGTGACGGCGTGCTTACCCGGGAACGCAGATAGGGCCAATAGGCCTAGACGCTAGCTAGCGGGGGCTGACGGACGGCGCAGCGGTGTCGGTATCCAGCGACTCGGGCACAAGATTCTGGTCGGCGAGCGCCAGGATCTGCTGGTAAATTTCCTCAAACATATCGTCATTATCGACGTAGTTGATCTCAGAGGTATCGAGCGCGAGGAGCGGCACCGAGTCTTCGTAGTGAGCAAAGTAGTGCGTATAGGCTTCGCTTAGAGCTGTCAGATAGTCCTGATCAAAATCTTCCTCAAAGGAGCGTGCTCGTTTCTTAATTCGCTCTAGCAGTACATCCAATCGGGCGTTCATATACACCAATACGTCAGGCTTCAGGATGCTGCCTTCGAGGGATTGGTAGACGCGCTCATAAAGGGCTAACTCCTCATCCTTGAGGGTGAGGCGAGCGAAGATCCGGTCCTTGAGTAGGTGGTAATCAGACAGTATCCCGGGCTCAAATAGATCGGGCTGCAGCAGCTCTTGTTGTTGCCGAAAACGGCTCATTAAGAAGAAAAGCTGAGTTTGAAAGGCGTATCTCTCCCGATCTTCGTAAAACAGCGGGAGGAAGGGATTCTCCTCGACGACCTCAAGCACCAATCGTGACTGAAGCCGGTCGCGCAGGCGCCTTACCAGCGTTGTCTTGCCAACGCCGATTGGACCTTCAACAGCCACGTATAGTGGTCGGGTCACAACGCCTCCGTTCATCAGATAGCTCATGGTAGTCGATCTTTGGACGCCGTTAACAGGGTATCTAACGCCGACCGAGCCGCGTTTCGCACGACTGGGTGTTCGTCGTCAAGACGAGATTGCAATACCGGCACTGAACCGACGCTTCCAAGTCGCTTAAGCCCTTCGGCCGCAGCGACTCGCACCGACCAGTCCGGATCGGCGAGCGCCTCTGAGAGCTCTCGAGAGAATTGGTGTTCTTCACCAGAGCCCATGGCCAGGGCCGCAGCCTTACGAACCTGGCCATTGACGTCTCTCAACATCGTGGCGAGGCCCTCAGTGAGGCCGACTTGGCCCATTAGATAGGTGGCGGCCTGGCGCAGAGGCGCGGCTCCAGCAGCGCTACACTCCAATAGAACCGTGTGGACGTGGACCCGGTCTAGTCGAGTCAGAGCACGACCAACGGCCATGCGGATCTCGGCTGAAGCGTCGACTGTCGCCTCGATCAGTGGTCTCACCGCAGCCTTCACGCCGAGGGAACCGAGCGCACCAATCGCGATCCGCTGTACGTTCGCTGAGCTATCCTTAAGGCAGCGAGTCAGCCTAGGGAGCGCTCCAGGATCGGCGAGTCGGCCAAGGCCCATGACGCCGAGCTGCCTAACGCGCTCATCGTCAGATCGAAGGGCCTCTGTGAAGACCTGAAAACAATCGGGGGTCGGGCTGTTTGCGAGGGAGCGCACGACGGCGACTGACATCTCCACATAGTCTCTCGAGTGTGGCCAGGCGCGGACGAGATGCTGAATCGCTGCACCTTCACCTCTCTCCGCTAGATCTCCCAAAGCGAAGGCTGCGGCGGCGCGGACATCTTGATCATCGTCCGTATGAACAAGCTGAGCGATCTTCCCCAGGGCGCCCAAGATGCCCAGCCGGCCCAGAGTATATGCTGCGCCGATACGTATCTCGGGGTCTGGGTCAGAGAGGGCTGTCACCAGTAACTTTACCGCTTCTAGGTCAGCGGGCCAGACGATCTGCGTCAGAGCGAAGCTTGGGTGCGCTGGGTCTTCACTCTGGAGCGCGTCGCTCGGGATTGAGCCTGCTCTGGATTGACCTATAGCGAGGAGCGCCGAAAACGCTTCCCCGCGAACATCTTCATCTGGATCTCGTAACAAAGATACGAGAGGAGCGACGGCTCGGGCGTCTGCGATCATACCTAGGGCGGCGCAGGTCGCGACTCGGATCGCCTCGTCCTCGTCTCGGAGGAGTTGCACGAGGGGGCTGACCGCTTCTCTATTTCTAAGCTCGCCCAAGCGATCGATGGCGACGACACGCTGGGCGACAGTCCCAGCGGCAGCGCCTGCGATGAGTCGCTCTCTATCCATCAAGTCATACCCTGACGGGCCAGCTTTTTGTGAAGGCCTTCACGAGTGATGCCCAGAGCCTTAGCTGCTTGAGTCTTATTGTTCTCACTCTCTGCGAGCGCACGTGCCAGGAAGATACGCTCGACGTTATCCATCATCTCCTTCAGTGATCCGCCCTTAATATTCAGCTCTTCGCTACTCGAACGGAGTCCACGTACACGTGCTGAGAGGTCCGACGGCTGCGCGATTTGGTCAGGTCGCTGAATCAAAACACGCTGGATCTCGTTCTGGAGTTCACGAACATTTCCTGGCCAATCGTAGGCCTTCAGATGGGCAAGCGCGTCGTCGCTAAACCCCTTGAGTTCACATCCAAATTCACCTGCATAGATGCTGAGGAAATGTTGGGCGAGAAGAGGAATGTCTGAGCGACGTTCACGCAGAGAGGGGAGTAGGATCGGGAATACGTTGAGCCGATAATAGAGGTCCTGACGAAAGGAGCCCTCATGAACCATCTCATCTAGGTCTCGATGGGTCGCGCTCACGACCCGCACGTCGACCTTGCGGGGACCTGAGGCGCCGATGGGCCAGATCTCACCCTCCTGAAGAACCCTGAGCAGCTTAGCTTGCAGGTTGGCCGGCATCTCTCCCAGCTCATCGAGGAAGATGGTACCGCCATCGGCCAGTTCGAAGAGACCCTTCTTGTCTCGGTCTGCCCCTGTGAACGCACCTTTCGTGTGACCGAAGAGCTCACTCTCCAATAGATTGTCCGGGAGCGCGCTGCAGTTTTGCGCGACAAATAGATGCTCTGCACGGCGACTTGTGTAATGCAGCGCGCGCGCGACCAGCTCTTTGCCGGTCCCTGTTTCGCCACGAACCAATACGGGGACGCGGGTATCTCTGACCTTGGCGATCTCCTCGACGACGCTGAGCATCGCTGTGCTCTCGCCGATGAGCCCTGTCTCCGACACGCCTCGTTCTTCGCGTTTGAGGTAGCTGTTCTCGCCTTTGAGTCGCTCTTCAGCAGCGAGCACCTTCTCCATCAGGGAAGCGTTCTCGGCGGCCAGACTAATCTGGCGAGCAGCGACCGTAACGGCTTCAAGGTCACGGCCTGTAAATACCCCGGGCTTATCCCGGTTATCGACTTGCAGCACCCCGAACACTCGGTCTTCAATCCACAGTGGAACGCACAGTGTGCTCGCCAGGCCCGCGGCGACCACAGAGCGCGCACCCGCGAGCTCATCGGGAGCGTTGGCCAATAGCAAGCTTGTACGCTCCGACACCACCTTACTCATAAGAGTGCGGCTGATCGCACCTTCAAGCTCTCCGCCGGAGCGGCCTAAGCAAACGGCGACAGGAAAGCGGCCGGCCCCTTGGTTCAGGGCGACGGTTACGTGTGTGGCACCTGGAACCAGATCGAAGATCATGAGTCCACCAGACCGGAAAACTTGTGTCAGGTCTTGAGCGCCGTTTAGCTGCGAGGCATACGTAAACAGCACATTCAGCTGGGAGGCTTCGCTGGCTACCCGGCTGGTCAGCTGGTCTACGTCATCTACAGACCGTGACGCGATGATCCCCGTGAGCGGCACCTCAGGCACTTGAACCACGAGCTTCACGGGACCAGCAGGATCCCCAAGCTCGAGTACATCGTCATTCCAGAGCTCGGCGCTTCGCTCACGGCCCCCGAGTGGAGTGAACACGTCTCCTCGTCGATGAAGTGATCCATTTGTGCTTCCGGTGTCTGTGTAGCAGAGCACACCGCCCTCCATGTGGAAGCGGCCGTGCTCGGTGCCGAGATCACCTCGAGTGACTTGGATTGTTGATTCGGCGCCACGACCGATAACGCAGGGGAGGGTCAAGGAGACCTTCTCGCCTGCTCGCGGGCCGTTGATGAACTCTAATACGACGGGCGAGCTGACGTCAGTCAATGGGGTCTCCGGAGTTTAGCGGTTCTCGAGCTGTACGATCGTCATACCGAGTGCGCCGGACGCGCCAGCGTATTGCTTTTGCTTCTTCTTTACTCGCTCCGCATCAACCTCTTGAGCCTTCTTGAGCGCAGGAATGACCGACTTGTCGCCGACGCGGCGCAGGCCAAACAAGATTACGTTTCGGACGACCAGGTCCTTATCATCTGCGTAGCTCGCGAAAGTTGCGCGGGCCTTGGCAACGTCTGGACCCTTAGCTTGTGCGAGGCGGTAGCCGGCCATGAGACGAACAGGGACGCTCTTATCGCCCATCTTCTTCGTCCAGCAGTCAGCGTTGCTCGCACACTCCTTGGCCGCAGCGATCGCGGCGTCGACCTCCTTATAGGTCTTCTGCATCTGGCGGAAGTACTGAATGTCCTTCTTAAGACCACCTTGCTGCTTCTTTGTCGCCTTGGCCATCATGCCCTTCAGCTTTCCGATCCAGGTCACAAAGTTCTTTTGGGTCTTAGCGAGCTGCTTCTCGAACGCCTTGATGGATCTCTTATTCTTACCGTCGAGCAGTCGAGCGATGGAGATGGCCACCTGCAGATTGAATCCATGCGTCGCGAAGTGACCGATCTCGGCCTTCTCCTTAAGAAGCTTCATCAGCCCTGGGATAGCTGTGTCGCTTCCCAAGAAAGCTAATTGCTGTACGGCGGTGTTCCGGAACTCAAGGGCGATCTCCTTGGAGCCTGCGAGTCCAAGCATCGGCTTCACAGCGCGTGCGTCGCCGATGGCGGCGAGGGCGGTGGCGCAGGAGATGACTCTCTGGATTCGGCTCCTGATAAAGACGTCCATCTTGGGCTTATTGTTCTGCAAGGAGACAGGCATCTCCTCCCACTTTACGAGGGCCTTGATCAGAGCCTCTACGGAGCTCTTGTCCGGGAGGTCACCGAGCATCTCACACATCTTGAACTCAATGGCGCCACCCTGGTGATAGCGGAGCTTTCTGGCGCGCTTTTCAACCACGTTGTTCTTGCGAGCCAAGGTGGTCATCAACTTTGCGTGGGCCGCAGCCTTACCGATTCGGTTGAGGGCCATGCGGCACTGATTTACAGCGTTTCGGCCTAGCGCATCATCGAGCCAGAGGCATCGGATGAGACCATCCACGGCCTTAGGCTCCCGCAGCTTCCCGAGTGCGGTCGCCGCCAGGCCATTCAGAACGATTGGCTGAAGGTCTGGGTCGCCGTTCAAGATGCGGAGGAGCGCTTGGGTCCCTCGTGCGTCGGGATGCTCTGCGAGTAGTTCGAGAGCGCCGTACAGGTTCTCCTTCCGCGACTTCGGGTTGGCGATGACCTTTACCAGTATGTCGCCGTGGCCTTTACCTGCTTTCCAGGACTTCAAGGTGGCGGCCGCGAGCTGTGCACTCTTCGGCTCTGTGTTGTCTGCGATCGCCGCGACCAGCGTCGGTACCGCGCGCTTGTCACCGATTTCGGCCAGCGCGGCCACGAGTTCAGGCTTCGACTTTCCGGTTGCGTAGAGAGCCATCATTGGCTCAACCGCTTCCTTTGACTTCATCTCGCGGAGCTTCATTATCGCTGCGCCTCTAGTCTCTTTTTGAAGCTGGGGGAGCCAGTATTCAGCGGTAGAGGGATCTGCGGTTTCACAGGCCGTCAGCGCCATGGAAAACAAACCGACTAAGATGAGACCGTTACGGGTCAGGCGTGACATGAGCGAACCTCCAGGGCTTTGCGCGCTAAGTGCTTTATATCAATAGATAAAATCTTGATTGGGTCGGGACTTTACACCGTTCGTGCCAGGGGATCAAGGCTCGGCGCTTACGGCTCGGGCTCCCTTTTGGCCGCGGGCAGTTCATTCGGGCGTTGCAATCACGATCGGTAATCGTATACTACAGGTAGTATAGACAACTACTAATACCGACATGGGGGTACCTGTGGAGAAGCGAAAGTCTGACCGTAGATCTCTGAAGGTGTTCGTCGACCACATACTGGGCGATCAGGAGCGATGTCTGTGCATCAGCGAAGACATGAGCGCTGGTGGTATGCAGCTGTCCGGCCTACCTGGTAAAGGGTGGGGGAGACCGCGACACGTTTGGCTTCAGTTTCAGCTGCCAAATGAGCAAGAGTCTTCAGTGCGTGCCCTGGGTGAGCTTCGCTATGAACGGGCTGCGCCTGACGGAACCCGAGTGCGCGGCTATCGATTTAAGTACATGAGCCCACGGGAGCGCTGCGTCTATAATGACTTCCTCCGCGGGCAGACTCTCCAAGCGGCAGAATAACCTCCTTCTGCATCAAATTTGCTTCTGAGATTGTCGCTTGGCGGTTGATCCGCTAATTTCTCTGCATGTCATCTTACGTATTACCCCCTATCCCGGAATGCTTGCTCGGCCTTAAGCCGGTCATGGTTGGGAACGCTGCGCGACTAGGGCGAGGCGGTGGCCCCGTTCATGTACTCCCTGAATTGATGATCGCTAAGGCCGATGATCACATTCTCGAGAGGGTGCCCGAACTGGCCTTAGACCTCCATGTTCCAGGGAGTCTTATTGGCCATGGTTGGCGAATTTGGTCTGCTCCTGATGGTCTCGAAGACGCGCTCATCGCCCGCGGAATCCCAGAGGACGCTTTTGCGGTCGATTTAGCCGGAGGGATCATCGACCCTCTTGGAGGAGTCGAGGGACTACAGTCGGGGTCTATAAAGATCCCTGATGCCGCTCTGGCCGACCCCAAGATCTCGCTGAGGGCCGTGGCGCTCGCGGGCGAGTCGAAGTTAAACCTAGAGCCAGGAGCGTTAGAGAAGCTTTCCGCCTGCACCGCACAGGTGTTCCACGCTCCGCGAGATCTGGTTCGATACTGGCTGACGAGGCTGTTGGTTGGCCGAACGCCCTTCGATAGCTTAGGCACTCTGCGAGAGATCGGCTTGCTCGGCTACCTATTGCCTGAAGTAGACGCCTTCGTGAATTTTCATCGGACGAGCCGCCATCATCATAAGGATGTCTGGGAACATACCCGACTTGTGGTTCAGCAGGCGCTGCCGCGACCGATTCTTCGCTGGTCTGCCCTGCTCCACGACATAGGCAAGGTGCCGACTCGATCCTTCACTGAGAAGGGGAAGGTTCACTTTCTGCGGCACGACGATGTCGGCGCCTACATGTTTGAGGGGATCGCCGCTCGTCTGAACTTTCCGGAGCCGATGGCAGAGCGGATTCGCTTATTGATTCTCCATCACCTCCGGCCAGCTATGTACAACCCCGATTGGACAGACGCAGCGGTCAGAAGGTTCTCGTCCCGTATGGGGCCGATCATGGACGACTTGCTGGACCTAGCCCGTGCAGATGTGACGAGTAAACGGAGGGCGACTCGCCGTAGAGCGATCAATAACGTCCTCCAGCTTCGTGAGCGCATTACGGCCTTAGCGCTCTCTGATGAGAGCAAGAGACCTCGTATTCCCCGAGGCCTTGGGAGCGCGATCATCGAGCAGCTGGGTTTACCGCCGGGGCCGCAGATTGGGGAGTTGAGAGATCGTTGCGAAGAGGCGCTTCGCAGCGGCCAGATCGGCGAAGGAGCTCCCATTGAAGTCTTCATTGAATTCTTGCGCTCTGAGCTCGCCGCTTGACCGGTTCACGCTGTCGCTCTAGGTGGCAGACACGCAAGAGTTTCGAGGAAGCGCTTAGCTTCGGTCCATGGGCTGCTCTAGAGGCCGCTACACGCCTCATGTGAATTTAGAGGGTTTGTCCACGTCAGCGATGGCTAAGAACGTTCCTCAGAGAGGGAAAAATTATGAAGTATTCAGCCTTTGCGATGAGATTCTTTGCTGTAAGCCTACTCAGCGGCCTCTTCATGGTGGCGCCTGCGATGGCCACAGAGGGTGGGGTATCCCCGACACGTCAGGCAGAGCCCGTACCGGACGCTGGTCCTTCTGCTCCAACGCAGATCACTGAAGGGGCCCCGAGCGTACCCACAGCAGCGCCGGCGCCTGTCGAGGTGAAGAAAGAGGCGCAATCTGAAACGAACTCAAAGCCTAAGATCAGACCTAAACGTCGGACTGTTACAAAGCGAAAGCTTCGCCGGAAAGCCAAGCGGGCCAAGAAGCGCGCTAAGCGCAAGCGTTCACGTCGAGCGCGACAATTCAAACGACAACGTTGGCCCAATCGTCGACCCAAGGTTGCCCAGCTGGGCATCCCCAAATTAGGGCCGGCCCCCTACGGTCCCGGCGAGCGTTTACTATTTCAGGTGAAGATGTTCGGAAGCGTCGCTGGCGAGGCGATCTTAGCCATCGGTCAGCCGACCAAATACAAGGGTCGCAACGCGGTGCCTTTGGTGGGCTTTATTCGGAGTGGTGAGTTTCTCAACAAGTTCTATCCCGTCAACGACAGGATGGTCGTGCTTGTTGAGGAGTCGACATTGCAGCCGTTGAAGACCGATTTTTATGTCAAGGAGAACAAGAAGGTTGTCGACTACCACAACACTTACGACCAGAGGGGCCGCCTCATCCGCTCCAAGCGGAAGAAGTCCGGTAAGGTGTTGGACCGAAATTTCACTACCGTGGCCCCAATCTATGAGCCTCTTGGTAGCGTCTACGGGGCCCGAAGAATGGACCTGAAGGTTGGGGACAGTTTCTCCTACTACGCCTGGGATGGCCGCAAGGAGCGATTGATCTCTGTCAAGGCGGTCGCCGAAGAGCGCGTCTGGACTCAGGCGGGTTGGTTTGACACGATTAAGCTGGTCGTTGATTCACAGATAACCGGCGGTTTTATTCGTAAAAACATGCTCGACCGCCCTGTTCGTCGGGCCACTGTTTGGATTGGGCGCGACCGATGGAGAACCCCGGTTAAGATGATTTCTCCCACCAAGCTTGGAGACGCAGAGGTCTCCTTCGTACGTCGATACCACGAGGACCCTAAGACCGTCTCTCAGTAGAGTTAACCTGTCGAGGTTTCCTGGGCCTTGGGGAGAATCGAGCCCCGATCGGAATTGATACTGCGCTGGATCGGTTGATGGCGAGGTGCTCAGTGTGCTATCGCCATGCGTCTAAAGGTGCTGATGGATGGTTCCCAAGGAACTGGTCAAGGAGGTCTTCATGCCAAGCTCGCGTAACTTTATTCTACTGCTGGGGTGCGCAGCCCTACTCTGTATGCCTCTAGACAGCGACGCCCGTCGCAGGAAGTCAAAGCAGACCGGACCGAAGTTAGCCGATGTTGTTGACCAAGTACGAACCACCTACGAAGAGCTGATCACCAACTCAAACCCTAAGGTCCGGCGGACCGTCTTTGAAGGCCAGCTCGAGCTTGGCAAGAAGGACTACGCTGCCGCGATGGCGCGCGGGATTGAGGAGAAGGATTGGGCGATTCAGGGGCCGGCGATCAAGGCGGCGCTAAAGGGGCGCGACAGGAAGCTAAAGAAGAAGGCCGACGCGATCCTCATGAAGCTTCTTGAGTCTGGCGAAGCAGAGGAGCGGGAGCGTGGAGTGGCTACGCTGCGACTCGTTCATAAGAAGAAGCTGCAGATAAAGAAGCTGAAAGCGGTCGCTAAGACTGGCTCTAAGGACGCCAGACATGGAGCCCGAGCTCTCTTGATTAAGGAGGGCGGCTCAACGGCATGGGCAGTGATTAAGGCGGGGCTTAAAGAGCAGCCGAGTGAGCCTGAATACGCTCAGGCGATCGAAGCCCTTAAGAGCTTTGATAACGTGATCGCCTACTCGTGGGCCCTCAAGCGCTTACATGGTGTTGACTCTCTCGCCACCCTTGCTCGCGACTATCTGGTGCGCGTTGACAGCAAAAGGGTGAACAGCAGCCTCATCAAGAAGCTTAAGAAGCAATACCATAAGCTCAACAACTCGGACGCAGAGGGGGCCTTTCAGGCGCGGCTTCGCTTGGCCTATATCCTCGCTCTGCGTGGTCACGTCGGGATGGTCAAGCAGACATTGCTCGCAGCGTTTAATCCGAACTACAGACCACCAGCGGGCTTTACAGGCTTCAAGGTGATGGCGTGGAAGGGTCTGCAGCGCCTGCGCGATGGTTCCGTACTGAGGAAGCAACTCTCGGCAAGATACAAACTCAACATGCGTGATCTGTTCCTCAATAACGACAACGCGGAGGAGGTAGACGCCGCCTACACTTGGCTAGAGAACTGGGTCAAGGCAAACGCTGACCCTAAGGTTATCAAGCTGCTGCAGGAGGCGACTCGGAGCGAGCGTCCGGTGATTAGAGTCCGGGCCATGGGCGCGTTGGCGAACATTGGGCACCGACCCAGCGTGGTGATCTTCGAGAGAGCGATCATGGAGGGGCGACCAGACATTCGTTTGGCTGCAGCCAAGGCGCTCGCAGCGGTCGCTAAAGTCGGGGATGAGGCTCGATTTGCTCAATTCTTGCGCGTACCAAACATGGGGCCTGAGGCGAAGCTAGCGCTGGTTAAGGGTCTTGGCCGCATCGGCTCGACCGACTCAGCGAAGCGACTTCAGATGCTGATTTATGATTCAGACAAGCGCGTAAAGATGGCGGTAGCGAGCGCTCTATCCAGGAACGGAAGCCCAGTCACTAGGGCGCCGCTTAAGATTATGAAGCGTAGTCCGGACCATGACGTTCGATTTGAGGTCTGGAAGGGCCTCCTGGTCAAGCCGAGTGATGATGTCGTCAAGGAGTTCAAGCAGGGGGCTGTATCGTGGCTCACGGCCAAGCACGTCAGATATTTGGGCGCCGATAAGCGCGTACCGGTCGATTTGATTAGCTATGTAGCGGAGAACGGAACGGATCAGCAGCGGCCTGTCGCGATTGAAGTGCTCAGGGAGCGAGGCGAGAGCGCAGCGACCCGCCTCTTGACGGTCTATGAGACCAGCAAGAGCGAAGAGACGGCCTCAGCTGGGCTCCTCGCCCTGGCGGATCTTCGGGGCGCCGCCTCTGTGTCTACCTACAGGAAGGCCTTAGGCCACAGGTTCGGTGGTGTCCGAGCGGCAGGCTATGTTGCCATTCGTCAGCACGGTCCGAGAGCGCTGCTCGAGACGGTCCTCAAGGGGCTTGGCGATAATGACCCGCTAGCGCGGGCACACGCCGCCCGCACGGCCGTGAGTCTCGCCAAAAAGAAGTAGTCCTTCTATCCACCCTCTGAACTGTAACGCCCACGGTTTGCTTCGTTCATGATTCACCTCACAGGGATTGAGAAGAGGTTTGGTACCCAAGAGCTCTTTCGAGACTTGGATTGGCATATCAAACCGGGTCAACGCGTGGGCCTTATCGGTCCGAACGGGGTAG
>CALELH010000555.1 GCA_937902595.1 uncultured Myxococcales bacterium | reverse complement strand
GTCCAACGTCTCTGCGCTAAGCGACGTGTTCGCCTCGAAGAGCGCCACCTTGCACCGAGATCGTTCGGCAGAGCTGATTGAACTCGAGCACCGGCTTGCATGCGGGAGCGAACGCAAGGATCACAGCCAGCGTTCTCGACCGCGAAGTCTGGCTGGAACCAGTCGTGTCTTTCTTCGCTCTGGGGCCATCCCCCAGCGAATCAGGTAGTCCACGTGAGCGCGGCAGTCACCAAGGTACCGCTCGTCGGGCTGAGTCGACGGCTAGACGCAGCAGGTGTGTCTGAGGCTGGTGAGCTTGAAGCTCACTCCTCGGTCTTGGACGCCCTGCGAGACCACGTGGAATTTCGAGCTCTGGAGGGCGGGGGTCCCGGACTGAAGAGGGCCCTCGAATCCTCCGTGATGAAGACAGAGCCCCTGAGCGGCTTGGTGCTCACCGCCGGCTCTGCGCTGTCGGATCATGGAGACGAACGATGGCTCTCGGCAGAGTCTCGCGGCGGGGTCCCAAGCGCGGGCACCGCACCTGTGCCGGTCGTGAACGCCCTTGAGCTGGTTGATGATGAGCTTCGGGATCGATTCCTGACCCGCGTATTCACGTTACATCGGTGGAGACAGGCATGCGGTGCCACGCCGTCCGTGGCGAAGCTCCAAGCGTTTCACGGGGCCAATAAGAGCCTCTTCACGGCCCATGACGAGTCGTCGACACGCGCTTTGGGACGAAGCATCGCCAGCTGCAGGGGGGCCGAGGTTTCGGACCTCGCACATGAGTACATCATCCAAGCGATGCGGATCCTGGATCGACCGGCGGGCCGTGGGGCCCACGTCAACGTGCTGCAGCACGTGCTCGGGCATTTTCGCGGCACGCTGGAGCCGCCAACGCGCGCTGCGCTCCATGAGATGCTGGGTGACTACGCCCAGGGCCAGGTGCCTCTCGAGGCCGTTCGGGAGGTCTTGTTGGGCCACGCCCGGGCCGTGGGCTCGGAGTGGCTTCGCAGCCAGACGTATCTGGCTCCCTATCCCATGGGACTGGGCCACGCCCAAGCGGCTGACCCTGCCTGACAATGGCTGAGCGAAGAGCTCAGAGAACGCTTACAGATTGGTTTGAGACCGTTCGTCGACTACCTCGTTGATGCACTCATTAGTTCCTATCCCATCCCCGCGCGGCGGGGAGGAGACGAACGGTCCTCAAACCTCCTTTTTCGATGGTCTGTAGGCGTCTCCCGCTGCCTCACTTAGCGCGTCAGCACGCCCCATGCGCTCCTCAGTTGCTCTTTGAGCTGCGAGAGTGCTCTCTTCGCTGAGTGGGTCTGGCGCTTGAGCCAGAACTCGCTGACCTGCTTTCGCCGGTTCAGCCCACAGCTCATCCGTGATGTCATGCGTCGATTTCAAGGGTCGAAACCGCCACGGTCTCCGCGACGCTCTCCGCGACGCTCTCACGGATCATCGTTAGATGATGATGTTGTCCACATGGCAGACATAGGCCAGCATCTCCTCGACCAGCCGTCGTGCTTGCCCGGTCGTCCGCGCGAGCGTGGAGTGAAGGTCTCGCTGCTCGTCGTCTACGGCCAGACACTCATTGCTGTATCGCTCAAAGGCGTTGAGTTGCCTGATGATGGCTGAAAGGTGGTTGGGACATTCACAGTCGATAGAGCTGCTCACCGTGGAGAGTTTTACGAGCGCCTCATCTTCATAGAGCCGCTCATACTCCTGGTGAGACCCGGCCTCGGCGACCTCGCGTCTCACCTCTTGGACGCGCGCCAGGAGGGTCTGATCGAGGACGATCTGTGCCAATTCCTCGGGGCTGATTGGATAGCGAAGCATTCGAGCTCCGGCCGATCGGAGCGCAACGATGTCCGAGCTTCGCGAGAAATCATAGACGATTAGAGCCGTCTTCGCGCCCGTGCTGTCCATCACGCTGCGGTAAGAATCTACGGTGTTCGAGCCCAGCGCGGCCTTCTCCAAAATGAGCACTTCGGCGCTCTGACCCGAGGCCACCAACTCCGCCACGTCTCGCGTCGACGCACCGAGCGATATCGAGTCGTATTTGACCGCGGCGATCTCGACAGCAGCTGTGACGCCCAGGCCGACCGTTACGATGGAGACTGGCTCAGTGGTCGTGGTTTTGGTGTCGCTCGGGGAGCCGGTGTGTTGGCGCAGGCGCTCATTGAGTTCATCCATCGCAAGATTGGCGATGGCACTGATGGGCTCTCCGAACGCGCGAAGTCGTTGGATGAGCGAGAGACGCTTGATGTCTTCTTCGGTGTAGAGACGAAACCCGCCATCCGTTCGCTCCGGATTCAACATTGCGTAGCGTCGTTCCCACGCCCGGATAGTGCCTGCAGGAAGGCCCGTCAGTGAAGCGACCGCGCCCATCCGATACAGCCCTGTGGCTGTTCCATCCATTGCATCCGACATCGTTCAAGGCCCTCCAGGCGTCCGCGTTCCAGCCTCTATCGCCGGGAGCGCGAAGCAAAACCTAACCGACTGCATCGTTTTTGCATAGGTATTGTCGAGATTTTAGGGCTCGGGTCGGAGTTTAGCGAGATCGGCGAAAGGAGAAAAACCCATGGCGCTCATATTATGCACATATTTTGTTCGGCCCAACTAATTGTTATTATTCGGTTAACCGGATCAGGCTAAACGAAACGACCCATTGTTCATATTTTGTATTGACTTTGCACTGATT
>CALELH010000554.1 GCA_937902595.1 uncultured Myxococcales bacterium | reverse complement strand
CTCTGTATTTGGGAGTAAGATCGCGGCGCGCCTCACTCAGGTGTCGGTCCCTGGTGCGTTCGGCCTCGACGGGTATGTGGGGGCTGCTGAAGACGCCAAGAGCACGCCTCGCCACTACCATGTCTTTATCAACGGTCGCTTCGTCCGGGATCGGGTCGTGATGTCCGCTGTTCAGTCAGCGTACGGTTCGAGCCTACCTCGCGGCAAGCATCCACTCGTCGTCCTCCGGTTAACGCTCCCGGCCCTTGCCGTCGACGTAAACGTCCATCCGGCTAAGACAGAGGTGCGCTTCTCCGACAGCCGCGGCGTGCACCGTCTGGTTGCTCGAGCTATAGACGGCGCCCTTCGTGCCGCCACCGAGGACGCTCCAACGACCGGTGGAACTGAGCCGGCCATCAGCGGTCCTGAATCCTACGCGCTGCCATCGCGAAGTGGGGAAGGGGTCGCCCTCGACCGTCATCGCGACCGGATCTTTCAGGCGATGGAGCGCATGGCTACAAAGAGGGCAGGGCACCCCGCCAAGCGACCCGGTCGCGGGAGGGATGAGGACCAACTGTCCTTCGGGGGGGGTCGTCCAGCGGCCACCGCTCCTCCTGCGCGCTCGCCGCAACGAGATTGGTCTGCCTCCTCACAAAGCAGAGTCCAGCCGCTGACACCCCAGTCGCCGATATCGGAGCCCCGACCGCAGCTTGCGATGGGCACTCCTGCCTCGACTGTCCCCGAGGGCGCGCCGATCTCTCTCGCGGAGATCGACAGCCAGACGCGGGTGACGCCTGCGCTCGCCAAAGGGCTCAAAGCGCTCGTTAATATTGGCGCATACACTCTCTTCGCCGGCGAAGGCGGCCTTGTGGCGTACAGCCGAGAGCGGGTGCTGATGCTCGCCCATAAGCAGCGACTCTCCAGCGGGGCTGAGGCGATTGAATTGACCCCGCCTGCGACCCTTGATCTCCGGCCAAACGAGCGCGCGGCTCTTGGCAGCCTGGGCGGCACATTCGAGGCGGCGGGGATAGAGGTTGAGCCCTTTGGCGGTAACACCTTTTTAATCAAGAGAGGCCCCAGCGGGATCACTGCACCAGATCTGACCCAGCTTGTCCGGGAGGCCCTTAAGAGCCCCGACGAGGCCTGGTCCGTCAGCAAGATTCGGGCTGCACTCGCTGAGCGCACGGGCCGTAGGCTCAGCGGTACCCTGACGATGGAAGAGATGAAGTCGGTGCTCCTCTCCATCGAGGGGACTGAGGCGAATATGGAGGGGCTTGGTTTCGCGCTGACGCCGTCGCAGCTCTCCGCTCTCGACAAATGACTTTACTCGCGATCGTAGGCCCCACCGCGAGCGGCAAGACCGCGCTGGCGGTGCACGCCGCCAGGACGCGCGGCGCGGAGATCGTTGGCGTTGACGCGAGCCAGATCTACCGAGGCCTTGATATAGGAACAGGCAAGGCGACAGAGGAGGAGTTGGGCTCGGTTCGCCATCACCTTCTGGACGTAATCTCCCCCAATGAGAGCTTCGATGTAGCCGCCTACGTGCGGCACGCCGACGCCTCGATAGAAGGCGTCCGTTCCAGGGGCTCTAAGGTAGTCCTCTGTGGGGGTACGGGGCTCTATCTGAGAGGGCTGATTCATGGAATCTGCCAGGCGCCTCCCACCGCACCATCCATTAAGGCCACGCTGCTTGAGCGCATCGAGAATGGTGAACTGCCTGCGCTTCATGCGGAGCTCGCCAGGATTGATCCATCAGCCGCAGCGCGGATAGCGCCTAACGACAAGCAGAGGACCGAGAGGGCTCTCGGAGTCTTCATGACCACAGGCCGTCCCCTGAGTGACTGGCAGAGAGAGCACGCCTTCGCAGAGCAGAGATACCCCGTGGCGTACATCGGCGTCAGATGGCCGACGGATGTTCTGTGGACTCGTATTGAAGCGCGGGTGGACGCCATGCTAGCGGCGGGCTGGCTTGACGAGGTGGCTCGATTGAGGGAGTCAGGGTACGCAGAGTCGCTGCAAAGCATGCAGGCGCTCGGCTATCGCCTCCTATCACTCCATCTCGATGGTGAGATTTCTCTTGATGAAGCGCGAGAAAGGACCATCATCGCAACACGACGGTACGCGAAACGTCAGCGGAAATGGTTTCGGTCCATGACCGAGATTACTTGGCTAGATGGGCCCGTGGATATTGCAAGGTTCGACGAGATCGTCGACGAAGTATGGAAGCAAGAGGACGTATAGATGATTATCGCCATTGACGGGCCTGCCGGCGCCGGAAAGACAACCATCAGCAGCCAAGTGGCTGAGCGCCTTGGGTTTGTCCGCCTTGACACTGGATCACTGTATCGAGCCGTCGCGCTCTGCGCTCTTCAAGCGGGCTATACCACCCAGACGCCAGGGCTCGACGGCCTCGTCGGCTCCCTTGCTCTTGGGTTTGGGAAGGACGGAGTCACCCTTGACGGGGTCTCATTAGGGGACCGAATTCGGACCCCAGAGATGAGCCAGGCCGCCTCGGCCTTCTCCGCCGTGCCGGCGGTACGGCAAGGGCTGCTGGAGCTGCAACGGCGTATTGGCCGCGCGACAAATTCGGTGCTCGATGGCCGAGACATCGGCACGGTGGTCTTCCCGGACGCGGAGCTGAAGATCTTCCTGACAGCGCGTCCAGAGGAGCGGGCGAGGCGTCGTCATAAGGAGCACCTCGACGCGGGCCGCCCCTCGAATCTCGAAGATGTCCTCAAAGACATTGAGGCGCGCGACCTTGCCGACTCGAGTCGGGCCATAGCGCCTCTTAAGCAGGCCGAAGACGCGATACTCGTCGATTCGAGTGACCTGACCATCGAGCAGACCATCTCTACCATCGTCGAGCACGCACGTGAGCTGATGCGTGGAGACTGATCCCAAGGAGAGCGACGCTTCTCTAACTGAACCACGTCTCCTTAAGCCAGATATGGAAGACTATCGGGCCGTCTGTAAGCCGAGTGGTTATCTGACCCACTCTGTCGGCGATGGGGTTCCTGACGCCGTGACCTGGTGTCTACGGAGCGGCCTTGGCGAGGACTTCGCCTTCGGTCATCGCCTCGATAAACCTGTGTCGGGCGTATTGGTTGGGTCCGAGTCAGCCGAGGCTCGAGCCAGACTTGGGGACGCCTTCGCCGAGGGTGTCCTCGATAAGCGATATTTTGGGCTCGTCTACGGCGTGGCTAGACCTAAGGGCATCGTGCGACGAAAACTGAAGGACGGGCGTCGAGGGCGGGCCATCGAGGCGATCACCCGATACAGGCGGCTCTGGGCCAGCGATTCGCTTTCCCTGCTGCTGCTCACCCCTCAGACCGGTAGAAAGCATCAAATCCGTCGACACCTCCAGGGTATCGGACACCCCCTCGTTGGAGACAAGCGGTACGGCAAGAGACAGCCAAAGCCAGTCAGTGGGTTCCCTGGTCGACTGTGGCTTCACGCCAGCATCTTGGAGTGGCCCGACGCGGGTCTTAAGTGGTGCGCCGACCTCCCCGAAGAGCTCGTTCAGCACCTAGAGCACCTTGGGGCTCCCCGTCTCCCAGTCTTGTTTCCCGAGGGTCACGGTTGACCCGAAGGCCTTAGGCGCTTTAAGAAGTCATTCATGATTGGTCCAGAGATTCACATCGCTCTAATTGGAGCCGGCCGATGGGGTGCACTCCACGCCAAGAAGCTGGAGAAGCTAGAAGGCGCCCGTTTAGTCGCCGTGGTCGACCCTGATATAGATAAAGCGAGCGCGCTCGCGCAGCATTACCCTGGCTGTACCGCATCCGCCGACCTCGCTTCATGCCCGGCCGGCATACATGCAGCCTCTGTCACCACCCCAGCGGCGGCGCTGTTTGGTGTGGGCCAACGCGCTCTGCTCAGCGGCTATGACGTGTTTCTGGAGAAGCCCGTAGCGACCACGGCGGAGGAGGCCGGCGTTCTAGCTCGCCTCGCAGCCCGGGGGGAGCGGGTTGCCGTCGCTGGCCTTGTCGAACGATTTAATCCATCT
>CALELH010000553.1 GCA_937902595.1 uncultured Myxococcales bacterium | reverse complement strand
CGCTGGGGGCGCTGGGGGCGCTGGGGGCGCTGGTGGCTTCGGCGGTGTGGGTGGTGCTGGTGGCGCAGGCGGCGCTGGTGGCGGTGAACGCCACATGTGCGGCCCCTTCGATATGAGCTTGCTAGAGCCCGAGGCCCCCGCCGTCGATCAATGGATCTTCCGCGGTGAGACGGGTCCGAGCGGACTCGTCACGGGAAGCTGCGCCGGAGGTGGTGCGGAGACCGTGATTCCGTGGGTGTTCCCCGAAGACGGCGTCTACATGTTTACGACCGTCGACGGAGCTGAGTTTGACACGGCGCTCCACGCACGAAGCCAATGTCTAGCTCCAGCGACAGAGCTGGCGTGCAACGACGACTCTATCGGCCTCAGAAGCACGATGTACATCTCCGCTGATGCTGGGTCTCAGGTGTATCTCTTCGTCGACGCTTTTGGAGATGGACAAAACAGTCCCTTTACGTTGCGCGTCTTTCGAGCCGATGAAAACGGCGCCCCTGTCGTCACTCGTGCTGAAGCCAATCGCACCCCTGATGGAGAGATCGCCGTAGTGATCGAAGGCGCCGATGAGAACGCGGACGCTCGCTATTTCATCACGGAGCTCGCTCATGAAGACGGCTTAATTGAAGGCTCTTCGCATACTCAGAGGGGAGAGATCTTCGGCCAGACTGTCTTCGGCGAAGCCTACCGTCTCCCCGCGAGAGGTGTCGCAGATCAGGCGACGCACGTCCGCATCTCGATCAGTGACTATGCCGGGAACGTCGCAGAACAGATCAGCATCGAGATCGGCGAGCAAGCAGAGGTTCAGGTCGGCGAGCCGTGTGATCCTAACGAAGTGGAAAACCGCTGTGTTGAAGGGAGCTTCTGTCAGCCCTCCGGAGCAAACCAGGAGACCCTCTGCGCCGCGCCTACTCCCCCGTCTATAACCGGCGGCCAAGCCTGGAGAAACGGCGACACACTGTCCCTCCTCATCCAGGGGAGAGACGAGACCCGCGACGTGCTCTCAGCCCAAGTCTTCGCGGTCGGAGTAGATGGAGAGCTCACCGGTGTGAGCCAACTCCTTCCGCCGACCAACTCCGTGGAAGGGCTTGATGAGTTCGAACTCCTCCTAACGACAACCCATCTCGCCGCTCCTGAAGAGGACGAAGTGGAGGTGGTTCTCCTCGACAGTCAGGGTCTCAACAGCCCGCCTCGCCGCGTCTCCATCGAGCCAATCCCCATCGTCGACGCAGACGGACCATGCGACGGGCGTGGGCTACTTAACATCTGTGAAGACGGCCACGCTTGCCTCGCAGATGGCGACGGACACCGATGTATTAGGGTGTTCGCCCCGACCATCGAGATCGCGGTCGTCAGTAAGAATCTGGACTTGAACACCCTTGGGGTCCGCGTGAGCGGTCGAGAGCCAGACGCCGACATAAGTCATTTTGATCTCGAGCTGAGCGGTGACGACGGCGCGGTCCTTGGCCGCTTGCTGGGACGCCCATTCACGGATGTCTCATACGGCATGGACGGTGCCTATCAAGCTCGATGGTCCGGCCGGCTGAACGGCGCCCTTGATCTAGCCACCCAAGCACGACTGGTGGTCGTCGATGCCCTCAATCAAGAGAGCCCGCAGTCCGAAGTAGCACTCGTCGCCCCCGCTCAAGCCCAGGCTGGGGCTCCATGTGACCCTTTCTGGGCCATCGATCGCTGCCCTGAAGGCACGGGATGCTTCGATAGGGCAGGGTTTGGAGACAACCGCTGCGTCAACGTCCAAGCCCCCGTCGTGGAGAGCACCTCTGTTTGGTACAACCCGGATACAGGAGGCCTGGGCCTTCGCTTGCGAGGCTCGGACGCCGACAGCGACGTGATCGGCTTTGAGATTGAGATATTTGACGCTGCCGGAGACCCGCTTTTGACACCCATGGGCGGGACGCCAGCCAGGCTTCAATTCCAGGAGTTAGTTCAGTTCGCCGGTACCTTCACAGGCACATTATCGATCCCTTATGAGACGCTGCTGTCCTTCTTCGATGTAGGCGACCCCTTTCCCTTACCCGCTCAAGTCAGCGTAGGCGCCCTCGACGCCGCGCTGCTCTCGAGTGAGCCACAGGTCGTCGTCCCCGGCCCCCCTCCGGTCATCGCAGAGAGAGCAGTGTGCGACCCAATCGGTGGTCTGAATCGCTGCGACGACGGCGCGTTCTGTATCGATGACAACACCTTGGATGGAAACCCCTCGCAGTGCGTCGCGTTCCTCCGCGCGTGCCCAGATAATTGGCCGGTCGCCGACTTCAATGATCTCGCCGTTGATGGGGTCTGGAGGATCGAGGGGGACGCAGAGTTAGCCGGCCCTGGCACAAACGCATCCTGCCGCCAGAACCTCATGCCACAGGTATACCGATTCACGGCTCCTCTCGCGGGGCAGTACGCGTTTACCACTGAGGGCATCGGTGATACCCCGCTGCAGGGCGCGACCATCTTTCTCAGGCAGGCCTGCCTCTTCGAGCACACCGAGACGACCTGTACGAGCGGGTTTCGGCCCACCACAACGGCCATCGCGCAGCTGGAAGCCGACGAGACCATCTATGTCTTCGTATCTCGAACCTTCGAGTGGATGGGTGGTCAATACGCGCTGTCTGTCGATGCCCACGAATCCCCCACCCTCGGCGTGGTCGAAGCCTGGATCAATCGAGAGACTGGATCCATGGAGGTCACAGGGCTGGGGCGCTTAGGTAGTCGACCCATCAATCGGTTGGCCCTCGAGCTCCGCGACGCCGACGGTCAGGCCGTGCCGCTCAACGGTGTAGCGTATCCGTGGGTGGTCCCCGCTGAGCTCGAAGCACCCGGAGACGGGCAAATACAGTTTACGGCGACGGCTCGCTTTCAGCTGCCGGCTCAAGAGGACGCCGGGCTCCTAGAGCGGGTCACGACCGTCAGAGTGACCGCATGGGATGATGTCGGCTCAGCCTCCGATCCTGTCGAAGAGTTCGTTCAGAGCAGCATCCTGGTCGCGGTGGGCGACGCCTGCGATCGCCTCGGGGCCCGAGCGCGCTGCCCTGAGGGCCTGTTCTGTATTAGCGAACCTCCCGCAGGAGACGCCCCTGCAAACGACGACTTGCGATGTACCGAGGTCCAGACCAACTGCCCTGCCGATTGGACGGTGACAAACTTGAATGAAGGTGTCGGAGCCGAGGGTCCCTGGGTACACGCCAATGACCTCGGTCGTGAAGCGCCTCCATTAGAGACCCATGGAGGCGGTACATGTAGTGGTTCGGAGACCGGTGATAACGACGCCTTCAGCTTCACCGCACCCGCCGCTGGTACCTACGTCTTCCAGACATCGGGCGAAGAGGGAGACACGATCATGTTCCTCCGCTCTGCTTGTGGTCGAGAAGAGCCGGAGTTCGAGTTGGCGTGCAATGATGACGACGGAACCCTGTTTAGCCGTTTCGAGGTAGATCTTGTAGAGGGGCAGACGGTCTATGCCTTCGTAGACTCCTTTGGAGTCGCGGGAAGAAGCGAATATCTGCTGCGCATCAATCAGCTCTAGGCGCTCAGGGTTTGGAGCGTGGGCTTATCCGGCGTATGATTCGCCCAAGAGCTCTCTAAGGACGATTACTCATGCATACGGTCATCCGCCTCTGCCTCTTGAGCGCCCTGATTCTAGGCTGCGAAAAAGCACCCAGAGGGGCCTCACAATCCAGTGAAGTCTCGCTCCTACAGGAGCAGCAGCGAGAGAGCGCCAGGGCCTATATGAACGCAGAGCGCGCCGCCGATACACCAGCCCCCGCGGCGCAGCCCAAGCCGAAGACCGCCCAGGAGCCAACGACTGAAGCGCCAGTAAAGAGACCACCACCACCACGGGCGCAAGGCGGCAAGCCACAAAACGCGGCCCCAAGAATGACCAAGGCCGAACAACGCCGACACGAGATACTTACAAGCGCCGCCCAACTCTCCGAGAACGGTCTCCTGACGATGGAGGCCCTCCTCAAAGCTCACCGTCCAGGCTCCCATTGGAAGGCCATCTCGCCATACCTAGAGCAGTCTGCATCATACACCAACATGAAACGCCGAGCGCATTGGCGGGTGTCTCAGACCTCCGACTGGCGAGAGCTCAAGAAGCTCATCAAAGCCCCCCTGGCGCGCTACTCGCGCAAGCGCGCAAAACGCCGCGCCGCGGTCGAGGATATCCTGGCAGCAGGTGTGGACATGGTGTCTAGAAAAGATGGGTATGAACGTGCGACCGGCTACGCCCTGATCAACGAATGTCTGGAGCAGCTCGGCGACAAACTGAACAGCTCCGAGAAGACGAAGTATCTGAGCACCATCCTCTCTCAATACAACGTCGCTAATGAGATCCATGAACGACTGCTCATGCTCAAGGTTTTGGGTGCACACGCGGACCGGAGACTCGACCGGTTCCTTCTTCGAGTCGTGCTCGAAGACTCAGAGTGGACGGCGCGACGTGAGGCGCTCCTCGGCGTCGACAACTGCCTGAAGCTTGGGCGAGGCTGCAGTATCGATCTTGAGGGCGCTGAGCTGATCTACGACACCTATGCAGACAGCCGGACCCGAGGCCCCTTATTTCAGCTCGCAGGTCGCGCACAGCTTCCAGTCGTGACCCAGTGGTGTCTAGCTCACCTACATAAAGGCAACCTCGCTCAATCCTGTCGCTCAGCGCTGTCACTCGTCAGGACCCGCGAGGCATTCGACGCGCTCCATGATTGGCTCAATGCGCGTAAGGATGAGCCAAGCTCAGTCGCCGTTGGTCAATACACGTTTCGCGATGAGTTCCAGGCCATCACACCATACGCTGACTTTCATTACGCCAAAGAGCGCTACTACACCCTGCTCTTTAATGTGCTTGGTCAAGACATCCGTGAGCCTCACGCGACGGGCGGTATCGTGCGTACGATGGGTCAACTGAAAGACTCAAAGCGGGCTCTATACATCGTCGAATCCATACTGGCGTTCTACGAAGCGAAGTGGGAGAAGCTGGTGCGACAACGCGGACACAAGTTCCTCTTCAAGCAGCTCCACGATATGCGGAGGCTCCTGGCGTCCCGTGAGAGAGCCCGTAAACGCTCAAAGAGACGCTAAGTCACCTCTGCGAGCCTTCACGCGATAGAGCGACAGATAGCCAAGAAAGATCTGTGGTCCTCAAAGACGGAGAGCGGTAAGAATCACCATTATGGCGAACACTGAACCAATCACCCCAATCAGTCGGCCTCCCCTAGGGGGACAATCGCGCAGTATGGCGGTCGACGAAATCTTCGGAAGTCGGCTCTTACGACCGGGCGGGTTCTGGGGAGGACGGGGCGGATTAGTAATCACGATCGTCGTGATGCTCCTTGTGGTCGCGCTCCTGGTGGGATGGGTGCTGCTTTGGCTGAATCGTCCGGAGCCAAGCATCGTGCTCCTGACGCTCGGCTGCGTCGCCTTCAGCCTAGTGCTCATGACGCTGGCTCTCATCCAAAATAGGTTGACCACCTATTGGCGACTTCGCGAAGCCCAAGCAGCCTATCTGGCAGGAGTAAGTCACAACTTGAGGACCCCCATCAGCGCGATTCGGGCCGCCGCGCAGGCGCTTGAGCAACCGGGGATCGACGGCGACATGCAGCAGGAGTTGCTCCAGGCGATCATTCAAGAGACTCGACTGCTGGGGCTCCGCGTTGACAATGTTCTAGAGACCGGCCGCCTCGAAGTCGAGAGGACCGCTTTCTTGAGTACACCGGTCAATCTCTCAGAGATGATCCACACCGCAGTAGACGCGATCACCGACGTAATCAATCATCGCGGCGGCAAGATGACGAGCGATCTCGCTCGAGATTGCTGGGTCTATGGAGATCTCCGAGCGCTCCGGTTGGTCGTCGATAACCTTCTGGATAACGCCATCAAGTATTCCAACGGCCCGCCGGTCATCCGCGTCGAGCTGCGAGAGCACCGTGAGCACATCTTATTTAGGGTGAGCGACAGCGGTCTTGGCTTGTCCGAGAAGGACGTCGCGCGCGTCTTCAAACGTTTTTGGCGCGGTTCGACGGAGAGATCGGGCACTGGACTCGGCCTGTCTTTGGCTCAGGCCATCGTTCGTGGCCATGGTGGAGACATATTCCTCCACAGTGAGGGCAAGGGGCACGGTGTGATTGTAGAACTTTGGCTTAAGTCAGCTGAGAGCTGATAGGAGGCTGTCTCAATGGCGAAGGTCCTACTTATAGAGGACACCCGAACTCTCGGCTTGACCCTTGAGGTGAGCTTGAAAGCGCAGGGCCATGAGGTCTACTGGGCGGACTGTATCGCTGCGGCTCGTGAGCTTCTAAAGCAGGTACATCCAGACCTCTTTATCCTAGACCTCGGCCTACCCGACGGCGACGGACTAGAGCTCTGCGTCGAGATTAGGAACGGCGGCAGCATCGCCCCCATCCTCATTCTGACCGCTAGAGACAGCCTATATGCCCGAATCGAAGGCCTGTCGGCTGGTGCCGATGATTACATGACGAAGCCCTTTGAGCTGCCGGAGTTGGTCGCCCGAGTGGACGCTTTACTGCGCAGGCAACGTTGGCATGGTGCTGGAGAGCGCGCGTGCGTGGGTCTACTGGAGATCGACTTCCGACGACATCAAGCCTGGTCTAAAGGTGAGCTTGTTCCTATGACCGAGCTTGAGGTGAAGCTCGTGCGCCATCTCTTAGATCGAAAGGGTCACCCGGTCTCACGGGAGGAGCTACTCACGCGAGTCTGGGAACAAGACGCCTCCACTCAGACACGCACCGTCGACGTCTTTATCGGCCGTATTCGCCGGTACATCGAACAGGACCCCACCAAACCGAAGCACTTACTCAATGTACGGGGCGTCGGCTACCGTCTCGTGACCGATCCAAAGGTCGACGACCTATAAATCGACTAGCCCATAGAACCCTCCCTAAGTCCTTTAAGGACAGACATTAATCTGGCGAACAGACGTCAGCCTCTTGGCGAAACCAGGGGGGGCGCCCCTAAGTCTGCCACCAAGCAAAACCAACAAAACCCTATCAATATCAAACACTTACATAAACATAACCGTTTCTGGCACGCCCGTTGCTAATTAGTCCAGTGGGACTCTCGGGGATGTAAGTGAGGAGGCCAAGATGGGCCAGAAGAACAAGAAGATTGAGAGCAACGGTCGTCTGGAACGATCACAGTTGATTCAGTTCACTCAGGGCTGCCTTCGGGCTCGCACTGTGGATGATCTAATCAGAGAGGTAGCGACCACCGTCGCGCCGTCGTGCGACATGAATGTGACCGCGCTCGTGATTCCAGAAATTGATGGGGGCGTCCGCTGCTATGTAGGGACCCTTGGGGCGCTCTCCACAGATGCAGAGGAGATCATTCGTCACCATCTGGCAGAGCTGATCGAAGAGGTCATTGATGTGGAGAGCAATCCGACGGAGCTCGACATGCACACAGTGGACTATTCGGCTGTACACGCTGGCGTGGATCAGGTCGATGACACCCACATCATGTGGACTGTAGACCTCGGGCCGTCCGATACACCACGGGGGCTGCTCTGCCTATTTGGGCCTGACGCCAGCAACATCGATGAACATCGGATCAGAGATCTTAGAGTCGTCGGTACCCTGCTCATGGACGCGGTCGACCGTATCGAATCCGAGACCGGTCAGCAGGCAGGCTCGGTCGCTACGGACCAGGCCGAAGTGATCATGTTTGAGATTGGTCACTACCAGGCCATCCGAGAGGTCTTCGGCCGACCGCAGGCCGAGTCCCTCTCCCTCGATATCGTCGAACGCATCTCAGAGTGTCTCCCGACGGGCTCATCCATCGCCCGAGTGGACGCCGCTCGGATAGTAGCCATCGTAAGAGACACCACGGTGCCTGCAGGGTTCGTTGTGGAGAAATGCTTAGATGCGTGCAGTAACATTGAGATCTCTGAGAAGATCTTGGTGAGTATTCGCTCCTCGATCGCACCCACTGTGACCATCTCAGACGAGATCGCCGCCCCTCTTATGCCGACGGCACCAAGCTTGACGGGTCTATGGCACACCCTAAAGAACACAGGGAAAGCGACTGGGTAATGGGAGAGGGCTGGAGATCTCCAGCCCTCGTCTCACATGAGGTATGAGGACCTCATCCTGGTCTAGTTGGCGCTTGAGCAGGCAGCGTTCGCTGGTTTGATGCGAAGCTCCCAGGCTGGCTGAGCGTTGGTCTCGTAGAAGTACTCCCAACGCTCGTTGAACTCACCGTTCATATTGCTGTCGCGCTCATCGAAGACTCGACGGTTGGATTCATCATACGCATAGCGCTTCTGGTAATAGGGAGGCTCATCACGAGAGTCGATCTCCCGCTTGAGAACGCGGTTGCCGTTGTCATTCAGATACACCTCAGTCCGGCGGTCAGCGCGGCCGGTATCATCACTTACGCGGTCGATAGACCAAAGGTTTCCGTCATAAGCGTGGGTCGCGATGGTCTCCTGACCATTCTTGGTGACGCGCTCCACCTCAATTCGGCCCTCCCCGTCATACTGTGTCTCAGTCTTTACATTGGATGGCTGGCCATCTTCGCGCCCTGACCATTCTTGAGAGATCAGTAGGCCCGCGGTGCTGTGAACGCTGACCGTCTGCTCCTCGAACTCGCCATCATTGTTCATGTCAATGGACCGCTCAGTGCGCTCACCTTCATCATTTACGGTGAAGGTCGTCACGCGAATGCTCGTAGCCTGGTCACCCGTTAGATGCTCCGACTCAACGCGCACCTCACGCCCTTGCTCATCTAATTGTATCGTCTGACGAATATGCATCGTCATCCCCTCGCCCTCGCTATCTATGAAGGCCTCCGCGACGTTGGTCGCCGTCGCGATGTCCAGGTCCGTCAATCCGCTCAAGTTGAGCCCTATTAACTGTGGATCGACTAAGTGCTCTGTGACCGCCGAACTACGCTCGAAGTCCAGGTGGCTTAAGGCTGGTGTCCAAAGAAACCAATCAGCCCGTCCCTCGAACTCCACAACTCGGGTCGTCTCAGTCTCCATGATGAGACGCTCGACGGTGTCTCGGTCATTCTGAGACGACCGATACTGACGCTCAGTCACCCGACCTGTGTCATCTCGCACGATGGTGAGCGTGTATTCATTGCCTGCGCCCGCCGTAACATAACGGCTGAGTCCATAATCATCATACTCGTATCGCTCGGTTCGAAAGGGCTCATCCTCAGTTCCATTGAACAGCTGGGCCGACTCGAGTCGGCCCTCTTCGTCTCGGACAAAGTTCCATAGTCTAAGGTCATCGACGCAGCCGACGCTGGCGCTGGGCTTATCGCTGCCGGCCTCATTAGACTCCAGACGTTCGTAGGCGGGCTCCCAAACGACCCGATTCTCAGGATCTTCTATTGGCTCACATCCGATGGCGAGTGTTGAAGCCGCTAAGAGGGCACAAAGTAATTGATTGTTCATTTGATCGCCTCCACTTGATAAATACTCCTGAAGACATCTGCAGTGTCCATGCCAACGTGACGAGCCGCTCGTTTCGGCGAATAAAACGACTATTCATTCGTATATTGGGACAGTAACTGTCCTGAGTTGGACGACGAGTACTCCACAATGCGTTGGTTTGGACTACGCTTCGCCTAGATAAAATCAATGCAGGATGCTAGTGGCATTGGGAACGAGCAAAAGGGAGAAAGACCGTGCTTAGGATCATCACCTTCACGCTCATCGGCTTGACCGCGCTGGTCAGCGAGAGCCTGGCAACCCCTCAACCATCCGTCGAGTTTGGTGGCGAGGTCTTCCTCGTCAAGGATAAGCCAATGGCGGGTCTCGACCTCAACGTCTTCTTTACGAGGAGCGTTGGGTTTAACTTTGAGGCCGCCATGGCGTTCGCCTCAGAAGAGGCACCGAGTCGCGGTGTAGATGGCACCTTCATCGGGTTTCTCTTAGCGCCACACTTATTCTTCAGCCAGCCCCTTCATCCAACGGCCGAGGCTCGGATCGGCCTTGGGGTCGACATATGGCCACTCACGGGGATCAACGCCGATGAATATAAAGCCGCCATGCCGATCTATGGTGAGGTGAACGTTGGCGTGACACCATCTCTGCGAGCCTTCTTGAGAGTGAGAGCCTACCTCCTCAAGAGCGATGGGCTCTCCATCGGTGAAGATTATGAAGGAGAGACACAGCTGCCGTTCCTCGTGAGCATCGGTCTCTCAGGGAGACGTTCAAAATGAAGCGCATCTACAGCCTCTTGTCAGTGTCGCTGCTCATCGGATTGAGCGGCTGTCTACCCATGACGTTCTCCCACGATGGCGAGATCGACTTTACCCAATACTCGAGCGTATACGTTCAGCCCATCGAGTTGACCGGAGACGCGGTCTTTAGCGACCTCGACACGGCGACGCAGAGATATCTCGTCGACGAGCTCAAGTCGGTCTCAGGGTTTACGCAAGTGACCGATGATCCGAACGTCGCGACGGACGCCGTCTTGGTCGTTAGATTGCGCGTAGATCAAGACTATGAGTATCGAAACGATCGGGAATATCGAACATATAGTTCGTCGGCCAACTTCACTCTCCGGACCCAATCGGGGACCACCATCGTCTCAAGCGATGTGTCAGACGACAACGAGGAGCTCCGAGAGTCCCAAGAGGACGCGCTCGACGAGGTCGCCCACTTCTTTCTAGCACCCTATCGCATCTAAACTCTCGACGATGGACTCCCACTGACCAGGACACAGGGGAGACTCGCGCCAAGGGCATATCCACCATCGGTCGTGACCAGCCTCGTTGGCGCGGACGCGTCATCCTCCAGCAGACCCCGTAGACGACGCACCCCCACCCGTATTCTGCGGTCATCTCGCAGTGGATGATAATCATCCACCCCCCAAACCTCTGTCGCGAGCTGCTCGATGCTCCTCTCTCCACCCGCGGTGAACACCACGGCAAGGAAACGAAGGAAGAGCGCGTTTCGCCCCAGATCTATGGTTCGCTCCCCGGGAAGATGCACGCGACTAGTCGTCTGATCGATCACCCAGAGTTCATCGTTCGCCGCAGGCCCAAGGCGGGTGAGCTTAACCGGACTCCACCAAGACCTGACGCCCTGGAGTACGCGCTGGTCCACCCGATTCGCTCCCTCGTCATCCGCCAGCAAAGCGGTGGCTAGGAGCGCCGCCTGTGGACAGATGTCATGACCGCCCGCCGTGCCCATGAGAACCTCTGGGTCTACACCATCGACGACGCTCACAAATACATCGGCGTAGCGTCGGTGGTATTCCGATGGGAGGCGCTCCGCGAGCGACTGGTAGTCCATTGCGGTCGTCCGGAGCTGCTCTCGGTGTCCCAGGGCGGCGAAGATGCCACATAGAGTCGAGTACGCGTCACCGGCGACCATCCCGAGGCCATAGTCACGTGTCAGACGTACGGCGTTGGCCCCGCGCTCGACAGCCAGAGTCACCTGATCATCTAAGAGCGCTCGCTCTGCTTCGATCAGCTCCTGGTACACCTGGACTTCAGGGAGCGGTGGCGTCGAGTCATGAGAGACCTCTCCAACATCGTGACCCAGCCGCTGCGCCCTGAGTGCGGAGATGCGCCTGTGCCACTCCGACTGAGGCCCACTGAGTCGCTCCTGGGCGCCGAGCCACTGACGGCTCGGTGTGGACTCGCTTCGGATCAGCGCCAGATACTCGCGAATGCATAAGACCCACTGATGGTTATAGACGTTCTTCGTCGCTCTGGTCGCGTGGGTGAGCTCGGCCAGCTGCCCCTCGATCCCCGCCAGACGCCCAGAGCGAACCGCCAGCGCCACACGTCCGATGGAGAGAAAGACGCCTCGCAGTGAGCCGAAGGGCTCAGCGACCTCAAAGCTGTCCAAGAGTCCCTCTGCGGCGACAAAGTCTCCTCCATGGATGGCCACGATGATTCGGGCCGCTCGCTCCTCCATGAGCATTGGAGTGGAGACGCCTCCCGAAGCTCGACGCTGGTCGAGGGCCTCAAGACACGCCGCCCCTTCAGCAGGGTAACCGGCCGCGGCGAAGGCGATCCCCCGCTGACTCTGGACTTGTTGAGCGACCCCGATGGGGATCGCAGCGCAGACCGCCTCAAGTCCTCGAGCCACCCTCAATGACTCATCGAATAAACCCGCGCTGAGGAGCGCTCTACAGAAGAAAGCGTCGCGCAGCGCGCTTTGTGCGTCATCGACAGCACTCAGGCACCGAAATGCATCCAGCGATTCGTCCATGAGCCCCACCCTGAGTAGGACGCGTGCGCGGACGAGTTGGGCTTCGAATACGCGGTCCGGGCAGCGTTGATGGGCCCAGCTGACATAGGATTCAAGCGCCTTCAAGGCGTCCTCTGGACGCCCCCCAAGGAAGGCCAGCGCGCCCCAAGAAAAGAGCGCCGGGGACGCTCTCGGAGCAGGCTGCTGAGCGGCCCATTCGACGGCCTCGGCCGTCCCCAGTCTCGCCGCCAACTCAAGGCGAAAACCGCTGAGTACAGGCATTGGGTGGGGCACCAGCATCTGCCACACCCTGGAAGCGTAGCCCCCTTCGATCAAGGCCTCCCCTTCTCCATTGATGAGAGCGACGGCGTCGTCCATTCGACCGCTCGCCAATAAGAGCCTCAAGCCTTCGATACGCTCCGAGCTGTCTTCTGCCCCTAAGAGGGCGTCACCGAGACGCACAGCGAGCCCCGCATCTCGACGCTGATCTAGTGATGTCGTGAGCGTCTCCCGTGTTCGGTCGTGGAGCCGATACCCCTCGGCCGTTGACTCTAGGACACCACATGAGACCAACACTTCGAGGACATCGTCACCTGGGATAGGTGTGACCTGCTCCAGCGTCCCACGACTGAGCGGTTGCTCCAGAAGACCCAGAGCGGCGATCAAGTTGATCGCTTTTGGCCTGAGGGCAGACTGATGGACGCTGGAGACCGTGTTGGTCTCCTCAGTTCCATACGCCGTCCCTTGCCTGAGGCTCCAGGGTGAACCATCCGCCGCGCGCACCAGCGCGCCCACAGCCGCATCGTCTAGATCGGGGCAGCACCGCTCAGCGATCTCCGTCAGGGCTTCGGGCCCAAGAGGGCCTAAGCTGACGATCTGACCGCGAAGGCGGTCGCTGGCGGGACGATGTCGAGTCGTAATAAGCCACCGAGAGTTGGTCGCATAGGCGCTCAATACACCCAACCAAGCGTCGATAGACTCGGCCTGGCCGTATTGGAGGTCTTCTAAGACCAACCAGAGGTCGCTCTCCTCAGCGAGGTCGATGATCAACGCCAGCACGGCGGTCGGGTCAGACGTCAGCGTACCTAAGCTTGGGACCTCTTCCCCGCGACTCGCGCTGATGGCGCGCAGCACCTCAATTCCGAGCTGAGTGACGGTGTCTCCAGGTCTCATGGACACGCAGAGAGTCTTGCGACGACGAGCGGAGCCTCTCGAGACCACGAGCTGTTGCACGACGGCGCTCTTACCCAAGCCACCCGGCCCGGTCACGACCGTCACCGGGCCCGTCTCGATGGTGGTCTCCAGTCGGTCTAGAGTCTCGGCTCGGCCTACGAAGACCGCCGGTGGATTCGGTAACCGCCAACGCAATGGCACGCTGCGCCTCGTCACGGTTCGGGCTCGACCGTCGGATCTTCGTCCTGTCCTTGCGCCGCGCGGGCGACCCACCACTGCCAGAGCAGTAAAATAAAGCATAGGTTCTCGACGCCGTGCATCAGTGATCCGTGGGCGTTCGCCGCGCCGTCGACTAAGGCGCTCCCGGCCCGCGCGATGGAGAAGAGACCAAACATGAGGGTAAAGAGCCCGAGCACAAAGACACGATGACTCGGGACACGTAGGGCATAGAAGCAACAGAAAGCGAGGCCGGCGAAGCCACCACCATAGACAGCTCGAAGCTCAGCGTAGGCAGACGGCGTGTTCGCCACGATCTCGACAGGACCAAGCAGCGCGTCCGTAAAGAACCCGCCCATAATCGCGACCACGGAGAACCCGATCCCTAGACCCCCCAAGATGAGATGACACATCGTCACGTTCGCCTCCCAACACCGGCATACTAACAGACGAGGCGAACTCACGATTGAAAACTCGCCTCCCGTAGTCCTCCCCCAAGGAGTGGGGCAGCGATTGCCGATGGCTATAGCGAGGTTTACCGCGTGACAGGCCGTTGATCTGAGGCCCAGACTTGCTAGGATTCACTCATAACGGCACGCAGGAGACTGGGCCATGGGGGCCGACGGCAGCTCTGAGGGGACATCCGCGCCCAACACACGCATCTTCCTGTCCTATCGACGGGACGACAGCGGTGATGTGACCGGTCGCATCTACGACCGCCTGGTCAAGCACTTCGGGGCCGACCAGATCGTGCGCGACGTAGACGACATTCCCCTAGGCGTGGACTTCGTCGATTATATCGAGGACAAGCTGTCGGACTGCCGCTGGTGCCTCGCCATTATCGGAGACCGCTGGGCCTCTATCGAAAATGAGGAGAGCGGCGGTCCACGCATCATGCAGCCCAACGACAACGTGCGCCTGGAGCTTGAGGTCGCCTTCGAACGGAAGCTCCTGCTGGTGCCGGTCTTGGTCCGTGGAGCCCGCCCTCCCAAAGCGGAGGAGCTGCCTGAGAGCCTCCACAAGCTGCCGCGACGCAACGGCCAGAAGGTTCGCCGGGATCCTGACTTTAACCGGGACATGGAGAAGCTCGTCGCCTCCCTCGCTCAACACACACCTCTGCTCAAGGGACAGAGCACCCCAGAGGTCTCGGCGCCCCCAGCGCCCACGCAGCCGACGCCCCCCCCACCCGACGGCCCGCGCCCATCGGGGCGAAAGCCAGCCGAGGCGCCGCACCGAGAGCGCGGCCGCTACAGACAGGCCGAGGCCTACGATGAACGCGACCAGCTAGACGAGGCTATGGACGCGTACCGGGCCCTCTTGGAGGAGGATCCCCAAGACCACACAGCCCGCGCTCGCCTGGCGCGCTTACTCCATGAGACGAGCCAGTTCGAGGCCACCCTGACCCTCTGTAGAGAGGGCTTGGCCCACGGCGAGTAAGCTGAGGTGGTCGCCGCGCAGTCCGAGGCGCTCACGGAGCTGCACCAATTTGATGAGGCCCGCCTCTTGGCCCAGCGCGCGGCCCGCCGGGACCCGAGGTGCGGTGAGGCCTGGGTGGCGCTGTGGCAAGCTGCGAGCTTAATCGGCGACAAACCTGAGATGGATCGCGCCCTGGATGAGGGCCTCGCCCACTGCCCAGGTCATATTGAGTTGCGCGCCTTAGACGCGAGCCGGGATGGGCGAGCCCCCCAGGACGCCTTGCAGCGCACACAGGCCCTGCTGCCCGAGGCGCCACGGGATCGCAGGCTTCGCTACCACTACGCCAGTGCCCTGTTAGGGGCTGATCTGGACAGGGACGCCCTGCGCCACCTGAGTAAGTTGGTCACGCGCAATCCGCGAAATCACGTATTCCAAGCCTTCGTCGCCGTCACCGAGTTCATCTGCAATGGGGTCGACGGCGCCGCGCCTTACATCGAGCGAGCGCTGTCCCTCTACCCAGCGTCGCTCATCGCCATCTATGGGCGAGCCTGTATCTCAGTACGTCGCGGAGAGGTAGACGCGGCGAAGCTTGACCTCTCCGTCATCGAGGAGACGGCGCCAGGCAGCGCCGTGTACGGGGATCTCGTAGCCAAAGCGTTGAACCGCATCGGCGAGCCCAACGCGGCCCGAGAGAAGCTCTATCGGCTGCTCCGCGTCCAACCAGACTCGGCATCACTGCGCCTCACCCTCGCGGACGTCGAGCTGGAGGCTGGTCACCACGACGACGCGCTTAAGGAGGTGGATCGGGTCCTGCGGAGCACACCGGACCACCACGGGGCCATTGAGAAGAAGGGCGAGATCCTCATCGCGCTGGATCGGCTCGAAGACGCCCAAGCGGCGCTGGCGGGGGCCCCCGATTGCGCCGTCGCTGGTCGGGTCCCCCTGCTCCTGGAGATGCGCCGTCTGGAGGCGAGTGAGGAGCCAGACTATGGCCCCCTCATCGCCCGCTGTCGGCGACACCTCGCCCGCTTCCCCGAGGATCAATCGCTAAGAGCCGTGGTGATCGGGCTGTATAAGGACACCGGGCGCGTAGCCGAGCTCCAAGCGGTCTTAGACCCCGCGTTGTCTGAGTTTCTCCGCGCAGGGCTCCTGCTCTGCGCCTATGGGAGCGCGGGGCAATTCGAGCCCATGGCCGAGGCCGCCGAGAGCATGCTCGCCGCTGATTCAGCGTGTGCGCCGGATGGGTCTTGGATCTGGGCCCAGGTCCTTGAGTGGGCCAGCCATCCCGCGCTGACGCAGTCTCGAGAGGCGCTGCTTCGCCGCGCTCTCCAAGCGCAGCCTGAAGAAGGGTTGGTTCACTACTATTGGGGCTGCTACCTGGAAGACATCGGCGACGGGCATAACGCCTTCGAGTCGTTCCGCGAGGCGCTGCTGCTCGACAACGCCATCCCCGACGCTCACTACAAGATGGGCCACGCGTATCTCAGAGTCCAAGCCTTCCAAGACGCCCTCAGCTGCTACGAGAGATGCCTGAGCGTGGCGCCGGAAGACGCGGAGGGGGTAGTCCACCAACAGCTAGCCATCGTCTACTCAGGCCTCGGCCGCACCCGGGAGGCCGCCGAAGCCCTGGCCGTCGCTCAAGAGCGAGGCGATTGGATCACCGCGACGGATGGGGTCATCTGCGAGCTCTTCCGGGCGGGTCAATATGACGCCGCTTGGTCCCATCTGGGCGACGCCCTAGACGCCCACCCGCAAAACCCAGACCTGCTCGAGACGAAGGCCTACCTGCTGCGCGAGAGCGATGACCTACCGGGGGAGCTGCGCGCG
>CALELH010000552.1 GCA_937902595.1 uncultured Myxococcales bacterium | reverse complement strand
GTCATCTGGGTCTTCAATACCTGGATGCGCGTCCGTTATCGGTCCGAAGAGCTCCTCTAGGAGGTCCTCCATCGTACAGATACCGAGAGCGCGGCCAAACTCGTCTACGACGATCGCCATGTGAGTCCGACGGGCTCTAAACTCCTCCAATAGTTGAGCGACAGGTCGCCGCGCCAGGGTAAAGAGCGGGTCTCGACGCAGTCGCTTAACCGATCTTGGTGGAACGACTCCCCACCTGATGGGCAAAAGGTCCTTGGAGAAGAGGATGCCGGTTACATTACGTTCATCTCCGTACCAAACAGGAATTCGGCTGTGTGGCTCGCCGGCGACAAGGTTGATGACTTCATCGATAGGGGTCCGCTCATCTACACTAAACACTCGGTCCCAGGGACGCATCACGTCACCCACGAGGGTGTCTCCAAAGTCCAAGACCTTGTGAATCAAGTCTCTCTCTTGGTCCTCAACGACGCCCTCTTTTGCGCCGAAGTCAACGAGGGTTCGAAACTCACTCTCGTCGATGGAGCCGTCGTCGTCCTCCTCGAGCTTAGTCGAGCCCCCCAAAAACCGCACGATGAAGCCTGTCATGCTCTCGAGCATCACCAGCAGAGGCCTTGTCGCCGTGAGAAAGAGCCCGATAGGCCTCGCGACGACGCTCGCTAAGAACTCAGGCCTCTTCGACGCGAGGGTCTTCGGCGTGACCTCACCAAAGATGAGCAGGATCGGAACGACGATCATCGCGGAGATGACCGCCTGCTCGATCATCGGACGTTCTGGTAGAAACTGGCTCGTGATCCCCGCGGCGACGATGGACAGCGCAATGTTCGTGAGCTCGTTCCCAAGCAGCACTCCGATCAGGAGCGATCGGGGGTTCTCCAGTAGGGAGGCTACTCTGACCTCGCTGCCTTTCTCTGACTGTAGTAATCTCGCCTGGGCGACCTTACCGATACTGAACAGAGCGGTCTCAGACCCTGAAAAGAAACCGGAGATGCACAGGAGTAGAAAGAAGAACGCGAACTCCAAGCTAATTGCCCCCCTCGAAGTGGTCGTACCCTGCTCCGGGACGATCTACTCCATCGACCGCGACCCCAGCGCCAGCCACACAGCGTCCAATGGGGAGGCCCCAATCAGGGATGTTCACGCCTGGACGGGCTGTGAACAGAAGCACATAGTCTTCGCCACCGGTCATCGCTGCGCTGAGGTCAGCGCCCCAGAGCTTCTTAAACTGGGCAGAGATAGGCAGCTTATCGCTCTCTATCTCGATGCCTAGAGCGCTGCATTTGGCGAGGCGCGCGGCGTCACGGAGCAGACCGTCGGAGATGTCCATGCAGGCTCCGACTCCATCGATGGCGGCGAGCTGCCTTGCCTCAGACAGGTGAGGACGCCACTCATGGCGTAGAGAACGCGTCTCTTTTGAAGGGGAAAGATACCCGATGGCGCGGTCACCGAGGTGACCGCTCACATAAACGATGTCACCGACCAGGGCCTGGTCGCGAGTGAGCGCGCTCGCACCTGCGAGTGGACCTCCGGCGGTAACGCTGATGACCGCCGGGCCCGTCGTTGATGCCAGGTTACCCCCGACGATCTGGGCGCCCGCTGAGGCTGCGACCTGAGCAAACCCTGCCGTTAAGGCTCTCACGTCATCGCGTGACCATGTCTCCGGAAGAGCCAGCGAACACACCAGCCAGCCAGCAGCGCCACCGCTTCCGGCAAGATCACTCAAATTGACGACGGCGGCTTGTCGACCAACCTCGAAGAGGCTGTCCCAGTTCAG
>CALELH010000551.1 GCA_937902595.1 uncultured Myxococcales bacterium | reverse complement strand
CGCAGCGCGGCTGCTAAGACCGCCCACGACGGAATCACGACGGTGGAGCACTTCATGCGGGTGAAGGCCCACCTCGGAACCGGAATCTATGTGTCAGAGCACGCCAAGCTCGCAGCTGGGCTCTCTTTGGCCCATGAGACAGAGCACTTCTTGACCAACGCGTCCGTCGGTAGAGACCTGAATGGTTCCGGCCTTGTGGAGGCCCAGGGACAGCCTGGTTGGGACGGTGCGGAGCATAACCCGACGTTTGTTCCGGCCATTGACCGACCCGGCCGACGCATCCGAATTGAAGAGACGACCGTCTTTACCGTGGGTGTCTCTCTCGCGTTGATGCTGTAGAGCACTTCGCGCGCTCACAACTGAGGAGCCATCGCTCACTCTCTCTCGGCTTCTCTAACCGTCTAGTTCGACTGTTCAGCAGCTCAGATCTCAAGGGAGCACCGCTCCCACTCACGGGGCTTGGGCGCAGAGCATTTCATCCATCATCGCCAGGCTCAGAACATGAACCGCTGGCAGTGAGCGTCCGGTGGTTTGCTGATGGAGTGGCGGTAGACCGATAGGTCAGATCAAGTGGCAGCCGAGCGGATCTATCTCGTCGTACGTTGGTGAGGTTTAGCTGAATCTGGGATCGTTCTCGGGACTCAGACGATCATTACGTCGAGGGCAACGGCGGCGAATAAGGCCGTCAGATAAACCAATGAATAGAGGAAGAGGCTACGCGCCCATTGGTTGGGATCCTCGGCTCTGAAGCCTTGAACCGCTCGATACATGAACACAGCACCGAGAACGACCGCCGTGGCCAGATAGATGTAGCCCGAGACGTTCAGCGGCACGAGTAAGAAGCTGAAAGGGACCAAGAGCGCGGTCCACATGAAGATCTGTCGCTTGGCTGAATCCGCGCCGTGGACGTTCGCGACCGTGCGAATACCCGCGTTACCGTATTCGGCCTCTCGATACATTGAGATGGCGATGAAGTGAGGCATCTGCCAGATAAACATGATCCCGAAGAGCACGAGGCCGGGCCACTCGACCTGACCTGTCATCGCGGTCCATCCGAGCAGCGGAGGCATCGCTCCGGGCACGGCGCCGACGATCAGAGCCGCTGGGCTCGCCTGCTTCATCGGCGTGTATATCCAGACGTATGAGATGAGAGCGATAGCGGCCAATATGCCCGTCACTGGGTTCACCAGGAAGGTCAGTAAAGGGACCGAGATCAAGGCGAGAGCCAGTCCGAAGATGAGCGCGGTCTTAGGCGCCATCCGGCCGGCCGGTAATGGCCGATCTTTCGTCCTGGTCATAAAGCGATCGGTCTCACGCTCTAGATAGCAATTTAGAGTATTCGCAGCGGCCACCACTAGTGCCGTTCCGAGCACGGTAAGGCCGATGAGCTTCCAAGACGCGGTGCCTGGCGCTAGCCACAATCCACCCAGTGCCGTGAACACGGATAAAAAGGTGATGCTGGGCTTAGCCAAAGCGAGAAAGTCACCAAGCTTTGGGTTTGCCGGCAGGGTCGTCGCAGCTGTCATCTGTCCCCGGTGCGTGAGTCCGCGATAGTCTACCTAGATCTAAACGTGGCCTTTCTAGCGTTCTAGGCGCCCAAAGTCAATTGCGGGTGTACATTCTCGTACGACCTTAGTGACCAGCAGGAGGAACGGTGTCCGTGTTTGAGAGATCTCCGGATTCCGAGAAGTAGTCTTCGCTCGTGACGACGTCGTCGTTGGAGTGTGTGACGACGACTGTCGCATCATCGCATGTGTCGCCAATACGTGCTGACCGAACAGAGTCCGCCACTAACGATCTTGGAGACACTACATCGAAATCGCCGGTGTCCGCGATCATCAGGGCGCTTGGGCGTCCAGGCCGGGTAAGCGCGGGGCCTTTGCCGATAACCTCGTAGTCGTCAGTCTCCTTGTAACCATCCGCGCCGTTGAGCTCTTCATCGAGCAAGTGCAAGGCGGTCGATCGGGGCACAGGCACAGGACCACAGGCTTCGATCTCTCCCGTTTGCATGACGCTCGGACACAGCCCGGTCCATAGGGCGTCGAGCCTCTCGGGTAGAGCGATACCGGCGAAGCGATTGAGCGCCTCCCAGAGTTCAACTTCACCTGCGACATAGAAGCGGAGATCTGAAGCCAATGATTGCCGCAGGTCGGCGATGCGGTGAGCGGCGAGGGGAGGTACGACGAGCACCACGCGACCGTCGAGCTCTCGGGACGGAAGGATACCGAACTCTTCGACCAGCACCCTTGGGATCCGAGCGAGCGCCTCTAGGTCCGGTGCATCGATAAACTCGATTGGTGCCACAGGGAGTCCCAGACTCCGGGCAGCAAACTCGATCAAAAGCTCCTGTCCCCGTGCGTCGAGGGCTACGGTCTCCAGGACTGCAGTGTCGAGACCGCCGCCATTTTGAGCGTGTTGAATTCTCGCGCGACCTGCTTGGTCCGGGCCCAAGAGCCCCGCGTCGATCAGGTTGTCCCAGAAATCATCAAAAGCGGACATACGTCACCTCTCTAACTACAGATACCTACATTGTAAGTTTATCCAGGAACTCGCCTTAAGCAAGAAACAGGTCTACTTGGATTCATGGGCGAGGGTGAGATGAGCGTTGAGCAACGCCTTGCGGCTCGGCTGATGCCTAGGTAAGTTCGCGCCCCAATGAGTATTCATATCCGATTTTTTCTCAAAGCCTTCTGCCTGATCGCGCTCCTCTTCCCGTGGGCTGTTGGCTGCGGTGGCCTCGCTTCTCAAGGACAGGGCCATGGGCGGAGTACGTCTCGAGCAGATTTGTCGCCTAGGGTCGCTCATGGGCCGGCTAGGGCGATGTTCCCCGGTCAGACTGCAGTGATTCAGGCATGGTTCCCCATCGGTCCGGTCGATATGGGCGGTTCCGATGTAGGGCACGCGTTGGTGACGGACCTCAGATTGGACGACGCCCTTCTCACAGACAGAATCGAGCAGATCGGAGCGGTGAGCTCAGTATGGTTGGAGCCAACAGCAGCGGTACTGTCGATCACGACGCCAATGGACCTAGTGGACCAGGTGCTGACTGCGCTCAAGGCGGCGAAGCCTTCGGGTCGCCTCTCAGATTATCGATCAGAAAAGCCCAACGCGACGTCTCAGCGCATGAACAGCCTCCTCAGTCACGCTTATGATGGGATGTCCATGGGGAGCGGTTTTTCACGTGTTTCTATGAGCGCCAATGATATTCGGACGATTGAGAAGCAGGTTCGATTCGAGAGCGCGACCTTGGCGATCGTCACTCCACCAACAGAGTTAGATAGGGTGGCAAAGAAGGTATCTGATGCCATCGGTTCCGGGCGGAGAAATCCAGTAAATAGAGCTGATGTTCGGCAGCAAGAGGACAACGTTTCCATTCGCGTAGAGCGAGGCGGTGATGATGTCGGGTGGATCTTGGTCGCGCTGCCCGTCCTGGTACGGGATGGCGGTGATGCGGCGTATACGGATATCGGTGTGAATATGATCACCCGCAGACTCGGTGATGCCTTGCAAAGGCGGGGGCTTGGCGCAGTAAAGACATCGTTCACGTACAGCCCAGGCGTTGACTCAAGAGTCGTGCTGGAGATGGAGACTACTGGCGGAGATATCGGACAAGCCTGGAGCGTCGTGCTTGACGCTTTAGTGGATCTGAGTCGAGCTGGCGTGGAGCCGTCCGAATCATCAAAGTCCCTAGCGCTTACGCGTCGGGCAGCGGTGCTTCAGGATGGTCATATCGAGGGGCGGGCTCGTCGCTTAGGCGCTTTGGCTCATCGCTTCGGTGTTCGAATTGGTCCAGATGCGTATGCTTCAGCGCTATCAGACCCGAACTCTGGGCATCTCGCGAAGCTCGTCACCAACCGAATCGCGATAGATCGAATGCGCGGTCTACTCGTACTTCCGGCTAAACAGTCCATCGACCCAACCCTCTATGGAGAGAGCCTCACGACGACAGCTCGGACACTGTTGGGACGCCCAAAGGCTCCGAGCGGAGAGCGGCTTCGCGAGCTGAGTGACGGGGCTCAACTCGCCTTCATGGAGCGAAAGGGGACAGGGACTGTGGCCATCAGCGCGCGGGTTGCCGGCGGGATAGGAGAAGTCCCACGGCACTTGGCAGGAGCCGCTTTGCTCTCTGCGATGCTCTTGGAGGAGCGAGTGGTGGGGAGCCGCGTGCGAGCGGGCCTCGATGGCATTTATCTGGACTGGTTTGGACCTGCTGCAGAGGCGCTCGCGGCGCTGGCATCAATGGGCACAGCGCTCCAGACCCCGACGTGGGACTCTGAACTCTTCGAGAGAGCGAGGAGGCGAGCCTCTAGCTCCCTCGATGGAGAGCCCAGTGATTCCCTGGAGATGGCTCTCCTCTTGGCGAACGGGCTCGAGAAGGCGAGTTTGGCGTCCCGACAGTTAAGCCTTCGTCGCCTTACGTCAGCCTCGCTTGGTGGCTGGTTTCGTGCATATGTGATGGACGCGCCCCTCGCTGTCGCGCTCGTCGGAGATCTCTCGGCTGCCTCATTTAGGGCGCGCGCGAGACAGGCCCTGACCCGGCCTCGTCTACGACGGATCATCAAGAAGAAACGGGAGACAGAGCAGGTCAGGGGTGCCCTCGTAGACTTCGGAGAACGAGGCGAAGGGTTCGTTCCCTTAGGGCTGCTGAGCCCTGCGGAGAGAGAGGCAGCCCGAGTGCTCACGTCGCTGCTGCAATCCCGTATGGGAGATCCAAGAAAGAGCCGAGTTGAGTTCGTTCATCGTCACGGAGGAGATCACCTCGTCTTTAGGGGGAGCGGAGCAGCGAATCGCGGCGCTCTAGCGGTCAGCGCGCTTCGGTCGTCCAAGATCTCCACTGACGCCAACGCTCTAGCTCGGCAGAGAGCGGTCTCTCACCACACGATCGCGCTGTCGAGCAACGCTCAATTGAGTACGTGGCTCATTCAACAGCTCGTGTGTAAGTCGAACTGGATCGGAAAGCGGGCGGTACACTCGTGGCGTGCTGTCGCCGAGGGGATCACTCGAGATGAAGTGCATAGGCTGTTAAGCGATAGACTCAACGCTCTGCGTCCAAAGAATGGTGCCAAAGCCGCAGAGGATGCCGTGAGGCTGGAGGATGACTCATGACTTGGTGGCGTATACGTTTCTTGGTGCCAACAGCGTTCGCTGACGCCGCGGCTTGGCTCTTGGCGGCCCAATTGGACCATCCCGCAGAGGTGCAAGATGGATCGACGATGTCAAAAGACGGAGATGCTTCGCATTCAGCTGTCGTGATGGCCTTTACCTCCGAGCCAGATGCGGAGCGTCTTGAGGAGACAATCAGAAATGTACTCTCCACCTTCGGGGTCGCGTTGGCGGCCGTCGAGACACAGCGAAGTGACGATCAGAGTTGGCGCGAGGGGTGGCGAGCATTTTTCCGAAGCGCACGGCTGTCTGAGAGGGTCTCGGTTCATCCTCCT
>CALELH010000550.1 GCA_937902595.1 uncultured Myxococcales bacterium | reverse complement strand
GAGCCAAACCCAGAGCGGAGCATCGCCGCCCTCGCGGCGGCACGGGGATGTCGCCCTGAGCAGATCGCTATGGAGGCGCTCCTCGAGCACGACGGGAACGGGATGCTCTACTTCCCTCTCTTCAATTACAGTCATGGCAACCTGGACGCTCTCGCGACGCTCCACCAATCCCCACACACGCGAATGGGTTTGAGCGACGCAGGGGCGCACTGTGGCGCAATCTGCGACGGTGGAATGCCCACCTTTATGCTGACCCACTGGACCCGCGACCGTGAGCGAGGTGAGCGACTCCCCCTCGAGTGGATCGTTCATCGACAAACAGCGCAAACCGCCGCCTCTTTCGGCCTCCTCGACAGAGGGATTGTCAAACCTGGCTATCGGGCCGACATCAACCTGATCGACTACGAAAACTTGAGCCTCGAGCGCCCACGTATGGTCTGGGATTTACCCGCCGGCGGACGACGATTAATTCAGCGGGCGCAGGGGTACGCCATGACGATGGTCGGAGGCGAGGTTATCTCGGAGCATGGCGAGCCGACGGGCGCGTTGCCCGGAAGGCTCATCAGAGGGCGGCGAAGTCGGCCCAGTCTCTGACGGGGTTCAGGGGATGAGCTTCAGCGGCGTCTGGCCCAGACACCGACGTCGAACCGCGCCTGGATAGGGCTCCCCTCTTGAGTGCTCCCTCGCTCGATCACCAGCACGCCAGATTGGCACGACCCAACTCCGTCGACTCGACGCGTCCGCTGATCAAACCGATTGAACGAGCAGTTGTTCTGAGGCGCAGAGAAATCAAATTCGGCGCCATCAACGACCTGATCGGCCGGTACCGTAAAGCTAAAGAAGTAGAGTTGGTCATCACGCAAGAGCAAGGGGATGATCACCTGAGCCGCTCTGCGGTCCTCTTCGTTGCGACCAACGGCTGCGCCCACAGATTGAATGTCGAGGCCCTCCCCATAGAGAGTCATCGACACCATTCCATTGCCGGTCTCAAAAGTGTTTTCAGTCGGCCAAGATCCCCAGGTCGTCTCAAAACGACCCTGCGCCGCGCCCGCCTGCTCCTGACAGAGGCTATCGCGGAGACCGACGTTCCACTCGACGGGACCCGTCTCAAGCTCCTGTCTAATCCGGGTCTCCTGATCACCGAGAAAAGAGATCACCTCGCTCAATCCGGCCCAAACGCCTTCGAGAAGATTGCTCGGAACACCCGGTCCAAACACCCGCGCCATGTCCTCTATCGACCCTTGGAGCGCCTCGACGTCCCAGTGAGCGTCCAATAAGGTAGACAGTCGCTCGACATAGAGACGCCGCCCCTCGGGGTGAAGATAGAGACGACGGCAGAGCAGACTGGCCGCGTTTACTGACCGCGGCGCTGGCCTACGGCCTTCGAAGAAGAGGATGGGCGGCACGAATGTTCCATCCGTCCCCCATGGGATAAAGTGAAGCTTCCCCGACGTGGGGTCGTCATAGAAGTGGAAGTTGTTCGTGTTTCCCGAATAGCCGTCCCAGTGAGCGACCATGATCTCCGTCGCCCAAAACGTCAGGAACTGGTCAAGATCTATGACCTCTGAGACCGCCTCCAAGAGCTGTTCATCCGGCTGCTGCAGCGCGGCGGTCAGCGCGTCGATGGCCCGGGTATCCAGCTCACTCTCATTGGTCTTCTGCTTGATTGTACCCGTCCAGTTCTCACGAAAGTCACTGAGAGTCCCCTCGTATAGACTCCCGTCGTCGTTCGGAAAGTTTCGACGCACGAAGGGATTCTTCAGACTCTCAACGTTCACGTAGACGCCCATGTCGGTTCCATTGAGAGTGACGTGGGCGAAATTACACCTAGGCGCAGGAATTCCGGCCGCTCGGAAGATGTCATAGGCCAGACATTGGCGGACGTAGGATGGATCCTGTCGCGAGTTGTTCAGGGTCAATCGTTTCATGTCCAAGAACTCTTGGTCATCGATGTACTTGTCGAACTTCACCTTAAAGGATGGCTTGCTCACGCTGACCGAGCCAAAGAAGCCCTTCTTACGGATGCCGACGTCCTCAAACACCTCGCCATCAACGGTGACCGTAGAGGAAAACCAAGTGTACGGCGCAGGCGGAAGCGCGCATTCAGGAGCGATAATCTCCAGACCCGCTCTGCGCTGAACGCGCAGGGTCTCTAGATCTCCTGGATCCATGTCGATAATCACCTCGAGCAAACGGCTGCGTTCGTAGACCTCGTCCGAGCGATCGATGTCGGCGTCGACTGCAGCGTCTGCGGAGGCGTCGACCCCGGCGTCGAGAACCGCGCTCGCGTCTCCGATGGAGCCGTCAGATGCCTGTGCGTCTCCGATACCAGCGTCGTCTGACACCGCGCTGTCTGCGACCACGGTATCCCCAGAGGCGCTCTCACCCCCACACCCAGGCGATCCGAACGCGAGCGTGAGTATCAACAAGCCAATTGATGAAGCTCGGAACCACCTGGCTCCAATGTGCTGCGAATTCATAGAGTGAACCCTAGGGTGTTTAGGAATGTTGTAATACTGGCCTAGCTCAGCGTTCGCTTCAACATCCCCGGGGCAATATTGGCGAAGGAGATGAAACGGATGCGGCGGAATGCTCCCACTGGGCAAGGAGCGGCATCTCGGTTTCGTCAACGCCGGCAACAGCTCGTCATTTGAGGATAAGTAGCGACCGTTATTCGGGACCCACCATGAGCGGAGGCGCGGTCTGCTGCAATGTGGCAGCTACGATCACCCCCCGTCCTTGGTGTCCATCGATCCGCACCTCAAGAGGCGCGTCGAGACGCGCATGCACCACGGGTCCTTCTTGATCGATGATCCGGAGATGGCGAAACCACTCCAGATCTAGAGAGTGCCCAGACTGCCCCACCTGGATACTGAAGTACCCTACGCGGAGGCTCGTGAGGTTATGAAAAAAGTGTGTCCCCTGGGATGGGTCAACCCAGTGCTCATCCGTCGAGATCTCGATCATGACACCGGCCTGGGACACCTGATTCCAGCTCACAGGGATCCCGAGCCAAGGATCCTCCGTCCCAATGCGTCCCGGCACCGCCATCAAGAAAGACTTACCCTCACGTTTCAAATTCGCGTTCATTCGACCGATAGTCGCCGCCATCTCCCTCGTCTTGAAGGTGTCGAAGTTGGAGGGGTCTACGAAGATGACGTCCTGGAGGTTTTCAAAGATGCCGTGGCCAATCGCTGGACCGCCCGCGACGACAGGACCAACCTCCAACGCCGCATCCAACTCGACAGGCGCGCTCGTGTAGTGAGCGACCAAAGGGCGCACCTGGAGCACCGCGAGCTCCGCCCGATGTTCATCGTCCGCGAGGCACACGGCGAACTCGATCTCCACCTCTGTCCCGAGGCCCTCTTCAAACAACTCCAGCAGATCAGTCAAGATATCAGCCAAGGGAAAACGGCCGTACTTCAGGATGTGCGCAAAGTTAACGATCCTTGGCCCATCGTAGTGAATCGTGTCGTAGATTCGGTCATCGGCCGGAGAGTAGGTCGCCCCAAGGGAGGCCAGCGTCCCATCCTCCTCTGCGACCGCTAGATCAAAGCATTTTGTCGGAGGCTCTGCCGGATCCCAAGTATCGGGATCGCTCATGTCCAACGCCCAAAATTGACGCTGAGATGTGCGGAGGGCGTAGGTTGGACTCGACATCTGCGGCAAGATCTTGGGTCGCCGTGGCGAGAAGCGCAGCGCTCGGTTACCCTCCGCGACTGACGCACCGAGTCCCAGCGCTACCGTCGCCAGACCATCCTCTGGTTTCAGGTTGCCCATCGGGTAGAAGTTCCGCGACTGAGCGACGCCGGCGAAATCGGGATAAAATCGATCCCCATGGGGCCGACCAACCAGTCGCTGGATGACCACCGCCATCTGCTCAGCCTCGACGTTGACGTTCTCTGCCTGCATGAAGGCTTTCGGTGCCTGAAATAAGGTCGATGAATAGACGTAACGAATCGCCTGCGACAGCTGCTTCGATCGCCTCCGCAGAGACTTCGCGTTGTTCTGTAAGAGCACGGTCTCGAAGAGGCCCGCGAGTGGCTGATACGCAGAGTCCTCGGAGAAGCTCGATGATCGAACAGCCAATGGATAGCGAACATCCTTGAGGATAGCGGTCAAATCATCGGCGATCTCCTGATCCAACGCCTGTCGTAGGAAAAGGCGTACGACATCTTCATCATCATCGGTGACAAAGGCACGACTTCGGAGATTCTTGCGCTCACAGAACGCGTTGAATACGTCGGAACAGATGACCGTGGTTCGCGGGACGTGGATCTTTACGTCCGGGTACTTCTCGTGGATCGAATTATTGGCGAGCTGAGCCGATGCAAAAGCGATGCTTCGTGCCTTGCCACCCATTGAGCCCGTACCGATGCGAGAGAAGTCTCGATGCAATGGGTTCGCGCCGCGGACATAGTCGGTCACGAGTCCACGCTGCTGCTTAAGCTCGTACTCGGTCAACGTCTCAACCAGCTTGGTTCTTAGGGCGGATACGCTCTCAAAGTCCGCGACCTCCCAGGGTCTGATGCTCGTCGCGAGGTCAAACTTTGTACGCGCCATCAGCCACGTCGAGAAGTTATTGTGCGCGAAGTGATGCGCCAAGCTCTCATCGGGGACCCTCTTGAGCATGATCAGCATCTCTTCGACGTCTTGAGCTTGAGTGATCTCCTTGCCGTCCTTCGATCTGAAGATGAAGGGCCCAAAGCCAAGATGCAGCATCATAAAGTCACGGAGCGCCGTCAGCAGCCCTGGGCTGTTCTTCGCGGCGAAGGCGACTCCACGCCGCTTCGCCTGCTTCTTTTGGTCTTGCTCCGAGGACTGAACGAGCACTGGTAGATTTGCATTTCGCTCACGGACCCGGTCGACCAAGACCCACCCAGCGTCGGACTGTAACCGCCCAAAGCGTGGGAATCGTAGATCCGTGATGATGCCCATCAAGTAAGGCTCATAATGGTCTAAGATCTGCACAGCCTCTTCGAAGGTTCGAGCATGCAAGATCTTGGGTCGAGCTCGAGCGCGATACCGGCTGTGGGCGTCGTTGAGTACATCAGCCATCAAGGAGCGAGTCTGATTAAGCACTTCGGTCCAAATGGTTGGTAAGTAGCTGGAGTAGAAAGAAGGGTTATCCTCGACAAGGACGATGACTCGCACTCCATTCTTGCGCGTGTCCCGCTCTACGTTCAGCTTGTCCTCGACGCTCTTTACAAGAGCGAGGAAGAGCCGCGGATCACCGCTCCACAGGTAGACACCATCGAGTAGGTCCCGTGAGGCGGATTCATTAAAGCTCGCAGCCGCCGCTCGATCATAGGTGAGCATAACCACAGGGAGATCCGGCTGGGCCTCCTTAAGCGCTCGGGCCAACTCCAGGGGCGCCATGTCCCGGTTGTGGGCTGTGATGATGGCGAGATCGTGATGCCGCGCGCGAATGGTCTCCAGCGCTTCAACCGGAGATGTCACCTGGTTAAAGCGTGGATGGTGGGTGAGATTGAGAGAGACGTACTCCCCAAAGACCTGGTCGGTCAATCGACCATCTTGTTCCAGGATGAAGCAGTCATAGGGGCTCGCGACGAGAAGAATCCTCTCGACGCGATGCCTCATGAGGCTGTGATAGCCTGCGTCGCCTTTAAGCTGCGAATCCAACGCGCCCTCTCTCGGTAGGTAGGCCGTCTACTAGACGACCCCTTGAGCCGACATTGCCTTGGCCACCTTAAGGAAGCCCGCGATGTTCGCACCAGCGACAAGATTACCAGCACAACCGAACTCCTCGGCGGTTCCAGCCGCGGCGTTGTGAATGCTGTGCATGATGCCCTTGAGACGATTGTCGACCTCTTCTCGAGTCCACTCCAAGCGCTGGGAGTTCTGACTCATCTCCAGAGCCGAGACCGCGACGCCGCCGGCGTTAGCGGCCTTGGCTGGTCCGAATTGAATCCCGTTGGACAAGAAGACCTCAACCGCCTCTGGGGTGCTAGGCATATTGGCACCCTCCGCAACGCAGGTGATGCCATTCTCGAGCAAGTTCTTAGCGTCGATGCCGTTGATCTCGTTCTGTGTCGCAGACGGCAAGGCGATGTCAGCGTCAACGTTCCAAATCGGATTGTGATCACTGTTTCCTTCATTGGCGATGTAGGTCGCAGAAGGATACTTCTCAAGGTACTCGCGGATGCGAGCGCGCCGAGAGTTCTTTAGGTACATCACGTGAGAGAGCTTCTCGCGATCGATGCCATCGTTGTCGATGATGCATCCGGAGGAGTCGGAGAACGAGATGGGTGTACCACCCAAGTCGAGGACCTTCTCTGCCGCAAACTGAGCCACGTTGCCGGAGCCTGAGATGATACAGCGCTTGCCCTCAAGAGACTGTCCCTTTGCTCCAAGCATCTCCGCTACGAAGTAGACGAGGCCGTAGCCGGTCGCTTCAGGTCGAATCAGAGAGCCACCCCAACCGATTCCCTTACCGGTCAAAACACCCTCAAAGCGATTTACCAGGCGCTTGTACTGCCCAAACATGTAGCCGATCTCTCGACCCCCAACCCCGATGTCACCTGCCGGCACGTCGGTGTCTGGGCCGATGTGGCGGAAGAGCTCGCTCATGAAAGACTGGCAAAAACGCATGACCTCGTTGTCTGAGCGACCCTTTGGATCAAAGTCACTGCCGCCCTTGCCGCCACCGATAGGGAGCGTTGTGAGCGAGTTCTTAAAGATCTGCTCAAAGCCCAAGAACTTGAGAATGCTCAAGTTGACGGACGGGTGGAAACGCAGTCCGCCCTTGTAGGGCCCGATGGCGCTGTTGAACTCAACACGGTAACCACGGTTAACCTGCGTATCACCGGAGTCGTCAATCCAAGGTACGCGAAACGCGATGACCCTCTCGGGCTCAACGATCCGCTCGACGATCTTCGACGCCCTCATCTCGGGGTGTCGCTCGATTACGGGCTCGATCGACTCGATGACCTCTTCGACGGCTTGATGGAATTCTGGCTGATCGGGATCACGTCGACGGACATAATCCATGTACTCATTAACGATGCTGGACACGATATCTCCTGTACCAATCATTAGTTTAATCGGCCCCCCAGCCGATAGGTTCATAAAGCGATCCTTGGGGCCCATCGTCAAGGTCTTTCGACCTCGTGAAGGCGTTTTCCGGAGGTCGGGTCGCGGCTCCATTCTTGACGATTTATGAACGCTCCACGTCTCCAACTGAGAGACGGTCATGGCTAATGGGTTGCTCCCTGTTGCTCGCCAGGTAATCACCGTCAGCGGCTGATGGCGACGTCTAACTCGCCACACCAGCCCGGGTTCACCGCCCCCTAATTAAGCTAACTGACCATGGAGACCCAGCGCTGACAGGACACCTGTGACACGAGCAGCACACAACTTTAGGGTAGCTCACGAATACTGTGCCCTAGATGTCTCGAACCAGAGATCACCCCCCTTGACACGAGAAGGCAATAAAACCTTTAAATACAGGATCTTAAGCAAAACGAGTCGATTGGCATCACGATTGCTACTACCTGAATATGCACACAGCAGGAGTCAATCAAATGAGCCGTCTAAGCGACCTCTTTCCTCTCTTCATCCTGATCGGTCTGAGTCTGGGTTGCGCCGACGGTGCAGTGGACATTGATGACCAAGAGATCGAGACACCCCGCGGCGACCCACCTGATTCGGACAAAACCCAAGACCAACGACAGCAGGATCCCAACTGCATAGATACACCGCCCCTAAGCACTCAGGGCATCGCCGGGTTTAGCGCTGCGACACGAATCACGTCCATGCAAGTGCCCGTCTCGCGGAATCAGGCCATTCAGTACGGATGTGATCTAGTGGCTGGGAGCAACGGAGGCATTGGGCTTTCGGTGCTTATTCGCGCAATGAACATTGATCTCGACACCCTCTTCGCCCCGGGATCCGATGGGATCATTCCTTCTGTGGTCCTCGGCCATCTAGCGGGCTGGGAGCCAGGACAGACGAGCAATGAGACCGACGATCTAGAGCTGCGGATGTACGCGGGCGTGCAGGACCGTAGCGGAGGGTTTAGCCTGCATGAGAGCGCGTATAACTCGGAGGGCGCCGCCAGCGTGAGTTGGCCGGCGCATCTGGGCTGCGGACAGCTTCAGACGGAGCCCGGTCCCCTCAGCTTCGCCCTCCCATCGGAGGCATCAGGCCTCTCGGCG
>CALELH010000549.1 GCA_937902595.1 uncultured Myxococcales bacterium | reverse complement strand
TAGTAGCACGCTTGTTGATGGAGAGGCTGTTGAGGAGGAGGGCGAGACCCCGGAAGAGCGTAGAGAGATGGCTCTATCCCTGCTCACCGAGGTCGGACTCCCGGGCGATGACCTGCTGTCACGATTCCCACACGAGTTCTCCGGTGGCCAGAGACAACGGATCTGCATCGCTCGTGCGTTGACTGTTGAGCCAGATCTCATCATCTGTGACGAAGCGGTCTCCGCCCTCGACGTCTCAGTCCAAGCCCAGGTGCTTAATCTCCTTAAAGATCTACAGAAGAGCCGAGGCCTCACTTATCTCTTCATCAGTCATGACCTGAGCGTAGTTAAGTTCATGTCAGATATGATCGCGGTTATGAACGCTGGAAAGATTATTGAGTTCGGCCCGTCCGATTCAATCTATGCGGCTCCTCAGTCGGACTATACTCAGCGGCTTATCGACGCGATCCCCAAGGACACCATCGATCAAATCGAGATGCGACAAACACAGCGAGAGACCGCCCAAGCGGAGAGCATCTCTCAGAGCTAGAAGAGCAGCTCAAGCCTCAAGTTCCGAGCCTGAATACATCATCGAATAATCTGATTGATGATGGCTGTTATGTAACCAATGTCTCGTTGATTCGTACAAATGTTTACCAAGAACTTTAGTCACAGAGGAGAGGTGTCATGTTTAGACCGAGAATCGCGGTTCCTGCCATAGTGATCGGCCTGCTGTTCGCGACGGCCTGCCAGGCTCAGCCGACTCAGCAGTCGGCCAAACCGCCACCGAAGCTCGACAATATACCCACGGGCATGCAGGCGGCGCTCTTCGCGGGCGGATGTTTTTGGTGCATGGAGGCCCCCTTCGACAAGATCCCAGGCGTGCTCTCGACGACGTCGGGATATACCGATGGGTTCGTCAAGGACCCGGCCTATCGAAAGGTCGCGAACGGTGAGACCGGACACACTGAGGCCGTGCAGATCGTCTTCGATCCGAAGAAGGTCACCTACGAAAAGCTCCTCTACGTGTTCTGGAGGAACATCGATCCGACGGCCAAGGACCGACAGTTCTGTGATGGTGGTACCCAGTATCGTTCCGGTGTTTATGCATACGGTCAGGAGCAATTGACTGCGGCGCGAGGGTCGCTCGACGCGATCAAGAAGAGCGGCGTCGTCAAAGAGACTATCTATACCGAGATCAAGCCGGCCACCCGCTTTTATGCAGCCGAGACCTATCACCAAGACTTCTACAAGAAGAACCCGGCCCACTATTACCGCTACCGGACGGGCTGTGGCCGAGACGCCCGCCTGAAGCTCATCTGGGGTGACCAGGCTGGCGGGTAAACGCCCATCGCTCGGGACTATCATTCTTTCAAGGGCCTCCCCTGGACGAGGTCGTCAACGGCTCTTTTATTCCTTCCAATCGACGTCCTGATTTGGGAAGACAGCCAAGCTGCCCGAGACGCCCCTGTGGGCCAAAGAGGCTGCCCACCTAAGGAATAGATCATGCTCCGTCACACGTACCCCTACTACCTCGCCAATGACCCCCAGACCCCAAACACGGATCTGGTCGTCACGGACAAGTACAGCGGGATGGTCGCGACGCGGGTCGCTCTGGCGGACGCCGCGACCATCGACGCCGCCATCAGCGCCGCAGAGGCCGCCTCGGAAGCCATGGCCAAGATGCCGAGCTACGCGCGACAAGCGGTGCTGAACCACTGCGTGCAACGATTCCAAGAGCGCTTTGATGAGCTCGCCGACGCCCTATGTATCGAAGCTGGCAAGCCTATCAAGGATGCCCGCGGCGAGGTCTCGCGGCTGATCGACACCTTCCGCTATGCCGCTGAAGAGTCGGTGCGCATGAGCGGCCAGGTTATGGACATGGAGATCTCAGCCCGAGCGGAGGGATACTCAGGAATGTGGAAGCGAGTCCCCATTGGCCCCGTATCTTTCATCTCACCATTTAACTTCCCGCTGAACCTCGTCGCTCACAAGGTGGCCCCCGCCATCGCTGTCGGTTGCCCCTTCATCCTCAAGCCAGCGAGCATGACCCCCATCGGCGCCTTGATCATCGGTGAGATCCTGGCGGAAACTGACCTTCCTAAGGGAGCCTTCTCAATCCTTCCCTGTCGCCGCGACAGCGCCGATCTGTTTACGACGGATGAACGCCTGAAGCTGTTGAGCTTTACGGGGTCCCCGGATGTGGGCTGGGCTCTGAAGGCCAAGGCCGGCAAGAAGAAGGTTGTCTTAGAGCTCGGTGGTAACGCTGCGTGCATCGTCGACCACGACGCCGACCTTGATGACGCGGTGAGTCGGCTCGTGATCGGTTCATTTTATCAGTCCGGACAGAGCTGCGTCGGCGTCCAGAGGATTCTCATTCACGAGAGCATCTACGACCCACTCAGAGCCAAACTCCTGGAAAACACACAGGCCCTCAAGAGCGGCGACCCAAAGGACCCAGAGACCTTCATCGGCCCCATGATCTCCGAAGGTGAAGCCGCGCGACTTGAGGAGTGGATTAAAGACGCGGTCGACGCTGGGGCGACCCTTCTCTGTGGCGGGACACGTCAGGGCAATATGTTGGAGGCGACGCTGCTAGAGGGCGTACCCAGGAGCAGTGATGTCTACGCCAAAGAGGCCTTTGGCCCCGTCGCTCTGCTCTCGACTTTCTCCGACTTCGACTCAGCGCTGGCTGAGGTGAATGACAGCG
>CALELH010000548.1 GCA_937902595.1 uncultured Myxococcales bacterium | reverse complement strand
TTGGGTGGAGCAATCGAGTCAGATCGTCAGGAGCGACTCTCAGCAGGGCTTCCTCGCGGGTAATAAGGCCTTCCTCAACCATATCCACAGCGATACGGACCGCCGCTCGCACCGAGCACTTCGCTGGTCGGGTCTGGAGCATCCACAGTTGGCCTCTTTCGACCGTGAACTCTAGGTCCTGCACGCAGCCGTGGTGATTCTCCAGAAGCGTGCTGATCCGAATCAACTCAGCACAGGCGTCCGGCGCGATATCCGAGAGGCAGTCTTCACCACCAATGATCGGCCTAGGCGTAAATCGGCCGCTTACGACGTCCTCACCCTGCGCCTGCGGAAGGTATTCACCGAAGAGACCAGGAGCACCGGTGTTTGGGTCGCGCGTAAACGCGACCCCCGTCGCCGAGCCTGGGCCTAGATTACCAAACACCATCCCCTGTACGGTGACGGCGGTGCCAAGATCATCAGGGATCTGATTCGCCCGACGGTAGCGGATTGCCCTCGGCGTGTTCCAGGATCGGAATACGCCAATAATGGCCAATCGTAGCTGAGCTCTGGGTTCACTTGGAAGCCAGACGCCTGCTTGCTCAAGCGCGTTCTCGTACGCATGTGCCAAATTGTTGTGCCACTGTGCGTCGAGCTGTTCGACGGATTTACACCGCGTCAGGCTAAGCACTTCTTCTCGGACGGACGCAAACAGCGCCGGATCAACATCTAGGGCGATCTCAGCAAACATCTCCAAGAAACGTCGGTAGCTATCGTAAGCGAAAAGGTCTCCGCTGCCAGCCTTTTGCAGGCCGTCTATACTGCTTCGGTTCAGCCCAACGTTGAGGATGGTGTCCATCATCCCAGGCATGGAGATAGCGGCTCCGCTTCTCACGGAGATCAAGAGTGGGTTATCCGGATCTCCTAGCGTGCGACCCGTTATGCGTTCGATATGCTGGACGCCGCGTTCAATCTCATCAGCAAGAATGTCTGGGAAAGTTTGATCTGCCTTGTAAAACGAGCGGCAGGCCTCTGTTGATATTGTAAAGCCTGCAGGCACGGGTACGCCGACCAGGCACATGTCCGCCAGGCCTGCTCCCTTGCCGCCGAGTTCCGAGATCATCGTCGCGGAACCCTCAGCCTGACTCTCTCCGAAGGTATAGACGCGCATGCATCCCCAGTGATGCTCAAAATCTCTTCTACAAAATGCGAGAATTAGGGTCAATCGCTCCGTCAACTAAGTTGAGGAAGGGTTCTCCTCGTCGACCTTCTTTTTTCGCTTCCGAGGACTCTTCTTTCGCACAGCCCTTTTCTTGGGGGCGGGGTCCGCTTTGCTATCTGCCTGCCGAACCTTAGTGCTTGTCTTGACCTCTGTCTTGACCTGCTGTTTTCCAGGTGGCGCCTTCTCGTTTGGGATAAACCGGATCTCGGTGTTTATCTCCAAGGACAGACTCGTGAGGGCCTTTTGAATTTCATGTCCCAAGTCTACACGGTCGAAAAAGTCGTGCATCTCATCGCCGAGGATACGGAATAGCTCAGAGCGATAATCATCGAATCTAGTGGCTATCCTATCTGCTGCGTCCTTGGCTACGGGGATCTCCCCCATGAGCCGACGGACGGAGTCCTCCGTGACATCGACTACCTCGCCCCCTTTTACGATCGCTTTCCGAACAACCTCTGCGACGACCGTCTCTCGGACTTTGTCGTCACTCAGCGCCTCTACCCCCTGTGAGATCGCCCGTTTAACCAGCCCCGGAATAAGAGACTCTAGCCTACCTCTGGCTTCACCTTCCTCTTCCTCATCCTCAGTGGCTGCGGCTTACGTTTCATCGCTAGTCTCGTCGAGACCAATGTCCGTCGCCTCATCTAAGGGGTCATCATTAGTCGCCATATGGCTCCTGGTTACTGATCAATTGAAGACGCCTCACCATACGTTTCCTGGGCGTCAGATCGCAATTCTCTTAACGCGCTGCGTCAGGAAATTTTCCCTGACTGAATGTAGTGGCCCTTACTCCGTCAGGTAACAGTATGAGACTTGTTTGGGAGAATTTACAGATGCGAATCATAATCTTAATGATGGCTGCGCTTACGTCTGGTTGCGTCACTATGGGACACGCACAGCGAAACGATGGTGACGCTGATGTCGAAGCCCTTCGGCAGAGAGCAGACGAAGCCATGTCAGATCTCGATAAGAAGCCTGACTCTCAGGCGTCCAAGCCAACCCTAAGCGATGAGGCCGAAGTAGAAACCTCGAGGCAAGAGGTTCCTTTACCCGCTGAGCGACCGCAGCCCGTGGAATCTGTCGATATTGTTGAGCAGCCGATTACTGGTGACGCAGCTCAAGAGGTCACCTCAGAGACACCAGAAGATAGCGACCGGCCCGTCCGTGTTATCACCGAGAACTCTCATGCCTCTGACGTGATTGTGGTCGTCAGTTCCGATGAAGACGCCAGGCTTCGAGCGGACCTGGCCGAAGAGCGCGCAGCCGAGGCCGAGGAGGCTGCGC
>CALELH010000547.1 GCA_937902595.1 uncultured Myxococcales bacterium | reverse complement strand
CGCGCGGGGAAGGCTTTCATGACTCGAGAAGTCCATGATGTTGGCTCCCAAGCCGCGGGCGGTTTCAACGAGTCCGCGCCGATGTTCCTGAACTGCTCCATCAAACGCCTCACGAGTTGCCTCGGTGGCGTTCTTTGTCTTGTTACTAGATGACTCAGGGTCTCGATAAATCATCTGCCCTTCCGAGAGCTTGAATTCATCAAGGGCACTGATCCTCGCCAAGTGGAGTCCACCGGCCTGGCTCGCAGCAGCCTTCAGTCCAGCGTCTCCACCGGACGGGTCCAAGAAATCGCTGACGATCAAGAGGTCTGCGCTTTGAAGGCCACGCGTCACATGCTCTACCGCGCTCTCTAGATCCGTGGGACCAGCTGGAGTCATCGTAGACAGGAAATTAATGACCGCCGCTGCTGACTCCATGCCATGAAGAACTGGCAAGGTGCGGACACCACCGTCGACCATGACGCCCACGACGACCTGATGCAGCTCTCGCAACGCCGCGAGCGCAGTCACGGCCCCGACAGCCTGAGCAAATGTCCATTTACGAGGATGACCGAGCCCCATTGATCCTGACGCATCGAGTAAAACCACCAAGACCCCGGTCTGGTCATCTCGAAAGCGGCGAACATGCAATCGCTCAGTCCTCGCATAGACGGACCAATCTACGTGGCGTACGTCATCTCCAAGCCTGTAGGGCTGATAGGTGTCAAAATCAGAGCCTGATTGCCGTTGGCCGATCTGACGCCGGCCTCGTATCCCTAAGGCGTTCATCCGCCGAAGCTGGACGGAGAACTTCTCCGCGAGACGCCAAAGGTCCGCCGAACTCAAGTCCTCGACCCCCTGGAGACCCAGCGTACTCAAGGGGCTGTCGCCTGGCCGTAACGTCGCAATATGCGCTCAATGAATCGCTCGGGTGACGCTCCCTCTGCGCGCGCTGCGTAGCTCATTATCACTCGATGGCGAAGCACCATCGGAACCATCGCGGTGACGTCAGACTCGGTCACATGAAGGCGACCAGCCATCCCGGCTCGACTACGCGCGGCGGACAACAAGCCCTGCGCTGCTCTCGGGCTCGCGCCGAGCTGTATCTCAGGGTTCTCTTCACTCGGCTGCGTCGCGATGACAAGGTCGGCGATGAGACCACGAACGGAGTCCGACGCTGGAATGTCTGCGATGTGCTGCCGAAACATCTCGAGGTGCTCCGCCTTCACACACGGCGTCGCGTCATTCAACGCGTCATCAGCTTTGACATCCAGAATCTCAAGAATCACCTCCCGACTGGGTGCGTTCACACCGACCTTCATAAGAAACCGATCGGCCTGTGCTTCCGGCAGCGGGTAAGTACCTTCCATGTCTATGGGGTTGTTCGTCGCCAGAACGAAGAACGCGCGATCGAGCGGTCGTGTCTCGCCTGCGATGGTCACCTGTCTCTCAGCCATGGCCTCGAGCAGCGCTGATTGAGTCCGCGGGTTTGCTCTGTTGATCTCGTCCGCCAGAAGAAGCTGAGTGAAGACTGGGCCCGCCTTAAACTCAACTGCCGGGCCGGAAGCCGATGGCCGAAGGACCTGGCCGCCCAAGATATCAGTCGGCATCAGGTCAGGAGTGAACTGAACCCTCCCCACCTCGAGGCCCAATAATCGGCCGAAGAGCTTCACAAGCAAAGTCTTGCCTAGGCCAGGTCCTCCCTCGAGAAGAACGTGACCACGCGCCAAGATCGCCGCCCAGACGGAGTCGACCAGCGCTTCGTTCCCTACAAACGTGCGACCCACGCGCGTCCGAATCTCCAGAGTCGCCTCTCGTAAGGCCTGAGAAACCATCTCAGGTGTGTCCAATTCACTCATTCTGTTCTCCGGTTAAACCAGTTTGAGATCACCGACTGGTATCTCGACGGAAACGGCCTAGCCGGCTCCGCGATCGCCTCTTCGCTTGCGTGACTCGGTCGCCTAGCCATCTTGTCATCCAGAACTAAACTCACCGTACCTCTTTGAGAATTGGCCCTTTGGATCTGCACCGTCCCCGTTGTACCAGACCGAGCCGCTCCCGTCTTTCGTCCCGCCGCACCGCGCAGCTCTCCCTCGGGTTCCCTACCCTCTTCTGGAGCGGGACGCGCCACGCTCCCTACTCGATCTCCATCGAGCTCGGGCTCAGCCCCTGGCGTTTTCTTTTTAGGGCCATGGGACGACCCTGCCTCGTCCTTGGCAAGGAGACTGTCCGAATCTATGGCCACCACGACTGAAGCTGGCTCTGGCGCCGACATCGTCAGCGCGAAGAGTAATGCCACAGGTAACCACCAGGCTGCGTTAGGCGCCGGTGCGTAGACCGATTTGGCCACGTCTCGCGCCGCGCTCAGGGCCCTCGCCCGCTGAGCGACGACCATCACGCCCTCTTGCTCCCGGTGGTCATAGGCACATTGAACCTGCCCATCATGGTCACCAAGGGCGTCGATTAAACCCGGTATTTCGTAACGGTTAGGCGCAAAGAGCCAGACCAAGACTGGCGCCAATACGAACATCCAAAGCCAGTCGTATGCTGCACCAACCCACAGCAGCGCCGCGACGGCTCCAGCGACGATGGAGAAGACTCTTATCAGCGTCCACAGCATCCACCTGCGATGGACGGTGGATATTAAGCTGTCCAGCTCATCTCGCACTATAGACTCCCCGAGATTACCCAAAGCCCGAGCGCGCCCGCAGCCCATGATCCCACCACGGCCATCCTTCGGTCCAGATATCTACACGCTACGATCGCCACCCCGACCGCGCACACCGACGGAACGATCGCGAGGCCTGCAGCCCTCAAAGCGAAGCTACCTTGTACATCACCGATCTGTGTAAGCCACACCCAGCCAGGTATGCTCACCAGCGTACATGCCGTGAGCCCGATGATCCCAATAGAGACCATGGATGTCCAGGAGGGCCTCTCCTCTACAGTCGGGATCGGCATATAGGCAGCCCAAGCACCTAAGGCCAAACATGCACCGCCGCCCCATAAACGTGCGGACCAAGGCGTCATGAACCCATCCCAAGCTGAGGGCGATTCACCGCCCAGCCAATGCTCCAAATGAACGGAGCCAACCCAAAACCAAAGGGGCAGAATAATGGCCGATACGCAGACGAGCAGGTGAACACCACCAAGAGATCGTCTGAGGGATGGCTTAATCACTGGGCCCACCCCTGGGCCGCGGCGATCATCGACTCGAATCTGGGATCCGTTCGCGAGATCTCTGCTGAAACATCGCCATCCTTCATGATGACCACACGGTCACAGACCGAGACCGGTAGATGTGGACTGCTATCTGAGAGGATGACCGTCGTGCCTGCCGATGACGCGTCCTCAATCGCTGCGCTTAGGCGGCCTAGCCCGTCCCCATCCAAGCCAGCGCTCGCCTCATCTAGGACGAAGAACCTCGGTGACCCCATCCACACTCGAGCGAGGTTGAGGCGTTTGAGCTCACCGGTGGAGCATAAGCTGAGGCTCCGCGTGCCCAGCGGGGCACCAAAACGTGTGGACATGGCCTGGATAGTGTCCCGTCTCGTCTCTGCAGATACATCACCAAGATCCGCCCAAAAATTGAGCCACTCAGCGGTCGTCAAATCCGACGGCCCTGGGATCTGACTATCCAAATAACCAGCGGCGGTGCGGAGACGCTCGTGCTGGCGAGTGACATCTCGGCCATCCATTCGAATCTGACCGCGAGTGACGGAAACTCGGCCCGCGCAGACGCGGAGTAGAGACGTCTTTCCCGACCCTGTCGGACCAATGACCCCCAGGACTTCGCCGGCGCGAACAGCGAGCTGGCAACCGACAAGCCGGTCTCCAATCTCCCCCTTTAATGCGACTCCGGATAGCTCTATCACGATGTGCCTCTATGTCCTTCCCTATGCCTTCGGGGATCGCACAGGCCGGGAACGCGTGCAACCGGTCCAAGCATGTTTGCCCATCGATTCTACAAAACTCGAGACACCAGCAGGTAATATTCGCGAGCCACCCGTGTTTACCATGAAAAAAACCGCCCAAAAAAAATACGGAAACACCTTTAGTTCCAAAAACTTAAACACAAATCGAGCACAGCGTATCGAGGCGTAAAGTAGGTTAATGTAGGACAGCCGCATGATAAGGCCAAACTACTACTTTGCGTGCCTCCTTATCGTGCCAACCCCAAACCAGCAAAAAGAAATAATCGTTGGTATCAGCAGACTTACCGACCAAAACCTGGCTAAAACCTGAACAAAATAAATCACGATAAAAACGTATCTATAGAAAAGAACGCAACAGACTCCAGAAGTGGCCGACCAAGAAGTAGAGGAGACCATAAGGGAGCTAATGAAATGTCAGCATTTGTCACATCTACTACGCCGAGCCATCTCTACCCGGCGCCTCAGTGTCGCAGCCCACGGATGCATGTACTCAGGGAGCACCTCAAACGGTACGCACAAACGGACTCTGCGGTCCTGATTCGTGGAGAGACAGGTTCAGGCAAAGAGGTCGCAGCTCGGCAGTTACATCAACTATCGCCCCGTTGCAGCGGTCCGTTCATCGCCGTTAATTGTGGCGCGATCCCAGCAGACCTGGTTGAGGCAGAGCTGTTCGGAACCGCCCTTGGCGCCTTCACAGGAGCAAGAAAGCGAAGAGGCTGGTTCGAGTTGGCCCATCGCGGCACCCTCTTCCTGGATGAGATCGGAGACCTCCCTCTGAGCGCCCAAACCACCCTCTTGCGGACCCTAGAGAATGGCGTCATTTGGCCAGTGGGCGCAGAGCAAGCACAGCACGTGGACATACGTATAGTCTGCGCCACCCACCGCCCAGTACTCGAGATGGTCAAAGAGAGAACATTCCGACAGGACCTTTATCACCGAATCAGTACGCTGTCGGTGTTCGTCCCACCGCTCAGACATCGAAAAGAAGACATGATGAGTTTAGCCCACGCGTTCTTTGGAGAGCGCGCTGACGAGCTCAGCCCAAGCATCTGGCGACGTATCGAGGCCTATGATTGGCCTGGCAATGTGCGTGAGTTCCGTAATGTCCTGACTCGGGCATTTATCCACGCAAGCCCCGGCCCGGTACGGTTGGAGCATCTGACCTTCTCGCAGCTGGGTGAGCGAGTCGACAGGGACGTCTCCACCCGCACAAAGCCTCTACATGAGGCGCTGGCTGAGCACGTTGGTCACACACTGAGGCTCTGCGGTGGCAACGTTCGCGCGACCGCTCGAGCGCTCCGTGTGAGTCCGACAACCGTTTATAGATATTTAGCCACGACCACCACGGCGCCGCACGGTGAATACACGTACTCTAGAGACACCTAACTCCCTTAGGTCTCCAGCTTGATCGGGCCATCCAGAGGTTCCCAATCAACGTCACGCTGAACCCATTGCTCGATGAGCTCAAGCTCCCGTCTCTCGGCGTCGCCAGCCATGAAGGCGTCCAAGATCTCGGATCCCTGGGTTGTGTCTATAGCGAGATTAAACCGCTGAGGCTGGCTCTTGAACGAGAGCTCCAAGACGACAGTGTTCTCGCTGCGCTCACTGACGCGGGACATAGCCGCATCGAAGAGAATGCCCAGTCCGATCAGGCCTCCGCCAACCAAGGCTAAGGTCGTATCCGCTCCACGCAGGCCCACGAAGAGTAGGTGTCCGCCGATAACACCTGCCGCGATCAAGCCGAGCAGACCAGTTGCGAAGTAAAAGTAGCGCAGCCGGCGACGGACCTTCACCGCGAGGAGGTCATCTAGACTATGACTGTCACCCGTTCTCTCAAAAACCCGTCCGCCCATAACGCGCTTGCTGCTCACGACAAGTTCGCGGTCCGTGAGCATCAGCTCACCGTCTCTACGCACACCGAGGACCCGCAACAGGCGGTCCTTGAGGTACGTCAGAAACTCGACCCCGAAATATGCACGCAGCACTGACCCGTAGACAGTATGTCGGCGCTCCAAGACCTCCACTGGTGCGATGAGAGGCTTCTCTCTATCAGGCTTTCTGAGGAGCAGAGAGCTGTTACCCAGCGCACGAACCTCGTCCTGCTGATCGAGTATCTCATCATCCTCAAAGGTCCCGAACGCATACTCGAGTCGAGCCATTACGTGGGAAGCATCAATGATCTCGCCGACATCAATGTGCTCGATGGATTGGCCAATCATCTCCGGAAAAAGAGGTCGCAAAGCGAACTCGATGGCTCCGAAGCTTGGGTCTCCCTCAAGCGCCTCATAATGCTCCAAATAGACCCGAACAAGCGTTCTATAGAGCGTTCTTCCTGCGTCAATCGTTTTTGGCTCAGAGCACAGGGTTCTCGCAACCGCCACCACTGTTCGAGCAAAGATAACGGCGAAACGCGCGAGGAGCTTATTACGTATCTGAATAGGTACGCCCTCGCCTGTCCAACGCTCCACATGATCTGAGAGCTCTACCCCAAAAGACTCGAGTCGATCCTTGATGCGACCCGCGCCCTCCTCGAGCATCACCCGCAGCACACGCACCATCGCGCTGCTGAAGAGCGCGTCGTTGAACGGGTGGTCTACAGCAGATGGCGTAAACGACTGGAAGAAGATCGTGACGGCCCGGTCCAATAGCCTCTGACCATGGGGGCTCTTACGAAACGCGGTGTCACGGCCTAGATCCGCGATGAGTAGACCGTGCCTCAGGGCGCGAGCGTCATTGGCGATGGCCTGGGCTAGGCTCTCAACAGAGCCCCCCTCCGCCACCTTGTCCAGCATCACCTTGAGTAGACCTGCTCGCAGGTTTCTCAGATTAGCGCTCGGTTGGCTCGCGAGGTTGAGTTGGGCATAAATCTCAGTGACTCGGTGCGCGATCTCGGGCAGCGGGCGTGAGCGAAAGTGCTCCAGCGCTCGACCAACCAGGCCGTCCAGCTCGCCATGTACCTGCAGCGCGAACAGCGCGCATGAGATCTGCTTCTCTTCCCCGCGCGTCAAGAGCTGCTGGATCAGATCTCGGTCCTCAACCATCGTCGGGGAGGAACAGAGGTAATGAAGCGCAGCGAGATCGGAGACAGTGTCTATGAAGCCGCGAACAAAGCGGCTGCGGTCACGATCAATACGCAAGATACGCTTAATATGTCGACGGAGCGTCGTCCACGCACGCCCACGGACCTCAGCGGCACCATGTTGGTGGAACCCGAGCAAGTGTTGCAATAGCCACGGGCTGTTGTCATCCGCTTCGTACGCACCGCGCTTATTGATCTCAAGGGCGATTCTCTCGCAATAGATGCTCCAGAACTTTTGAGCGTCGGCTTCACTACACACCAAATCGATATAATCGGTGATGACGTAGGGCCCTACGCGCTCTACACCCGGTAGCAGCCCCACGATGCGCGCGGAGAAGCTCTGCTTATCAGTCTCTTCTAGGGGTTTCAGCTTTGAAGCAAAGCCGAGAGCCAACAAGGCGTTAACGACCTCAACTGTCGACGGGACGTTCTGGTCGAGCAAGACGTCTGTCAAGAGGGCTCGGCTCCCATCCAAGAGCGGGACGCTCACCTCCGTGAGTTCGATCTCATGTCGCCACGCGAATGACTCCACGATCGACTCGTCAAGGGCTGTGTCAGGGTTCAGAGCGAGATGAACGAGCAGGTCGAAGACCAACTCAGCCAAGACCGGCGTGCGCTGCTGCACATCGAGCCTGGAGAGTACGGCCGAGCGTCGCTCTCTGAGTATACTCTGCAGCTCTCCCGTCGCCCAGGTGCCGCCCTGCGGAGCAGGTGTTTTTGTCTCTTCTTCAGCCATACGCTCTAGATGCTACTTGTCTCTGATGGGAGGGGGCAAGTTTCACCTACCACTTCCCCCAGCTTATCTCGACCTTCTCGATCCGCACCGGCTCTCTTGGGCGACTTGGCGGAACAACGGGAACCCGAGCAATCCCCTTGATGACTTTGAGGTCCTTGCACACGCCAAACACAGCATGTTTGTCGTCGAGCCATGGCGTCTCACGCTCGGTGATAAAGAACTGACTACCCCCGGTGTTTGGCCCACGGTTCGCCATGCTGAGCATACCGGCCCTGTCATGGCGAAGCTTAGAGCTGAATTCATCACGGATGGCGTAGCCCGGTCCTCCGGATCCTGTGCCCTCTGGACAGCCTGTTTGAATCATGAACTTGGGAATAACCCTATGAAAGATGAGGCCGTCGTAGAAGCGACGCTTAACTCGCTTCTTCGTCCGGGCGTCCTTAAACGCCTTCGTACCGACAGCGAGGCCCACGAAGTTCTTGACCGTCTTCTTGGCGCGTCTGGGGAAGAGCTGGCACCGAATCACTCCATGACTGGTGACAAACTTCGCCAGCAAATCTGGTCCCGTACCACCCACCTTCGAAAACTTCATCGGCCCCTTAGGCCTCTTAGCGTTGGCATCAAACGCGAGCGATGCCGTGCATCCCAAAACTGCGACCAATCCAAATCGCCAGACCGCGCTCCGTGTCAGCATGTCCCCTTCTCCTCAATCTCGTCACTCGCCGAGTTGACCTCGTGAGGCTCCAAAACAGGTCCAAAGGTGTCAGGCCCGAGAAACTCGCTGCTCTTTAGCGGTCGGCCCAAGATATTAAACCACGCCCTACCCATGAGGGCCCTGAGCCACTCATGCTCCGTGTCCATGAGACGAACATCTGCGCCTTGGCAGAGCGCATCATATCTCCTCAACACCTCAGCAGGCACAGGCGCTAGGTCACCCGAATTGGCTGCATGACGAGCGACCGCTCCCCCCATGCTCAGGGAGAAACCATCAGGTTCGAGGCCCGTCAGTACACAAGGCCAAAACTGCAGTTGATACCCATGAATAGTCATGAGGTGCAGCTCCCATACGCAGAGCTGCTCATGGCTAGGCATCACGCGCTCCAGTAAGCCAAGATAGTCTGCTAAATGATCAAACGTCTCAGACTCAGCTGGGCCCTCTACACACACTCCAGACGCCAGCTCGAGCACATAAGCGAGCTGGTAGAAACGCGCTAGATCGCGCGCCGCGTTTTTCGGCAACCCGCGAATATCACATGACTTAAGGGTGTATAGGCCCGAACCTGCACGCCGAGTCATCTCAACTTCAAGGCGAGCGCCAAGCGTGAGCGCTGCACCAAAACGCCGGCGACTCTT
>CALELH010000546.1 GCA_937902595.1 uncultured Myxococcales bacterium | reverse complement strand
TGAGGTTGATCAGGCTCTCATAAAGGGTAGTCGACACTTTGAATTGCCCAGTGTCCGAATACAACTCAGCTAGCTTCTCAAGCAGGTCAAGGTATCGATCTGGTGCGTTCTTCCGAAAGAACTTAACAGCTCGCTTCGGATTAACCAGCGCGCGCCTCTGCTTCTTGGACAAGCTCGGATCATTGGGCAGATGCACATAGGTCCGAACGAGGTCTTTGAGGGCTTCTTTCTCCAAGGTGAGGCGGTTTCGACCACCTCCCTTACGGCCCCGGCTGTACTTCAAGACAGACAAGAAATCGCCCATGGCCGTCTTGTAGCGACCAAGGTTGTAATTACACCATCCCAGCTTATATCGAGCGTATCCGTAGACTGAGGCTGACTTAAATCGCTCAACGATGGCGCCATACATCTTCTCAGCGCTCTTCACATTACCCTGATCGAATAGAATCTCACCAAAGTTGAGAAGACTGTCAGGAATATGGCGGGAGTTCGGGAATCGACGAAGCAAGGTCTTGTAGATCTTCTTAGCTTTCTCGGGCTGTTGCTTCTGCTGATAGTTGAACGCAAGCGCAAAGAGCACACCGTCTAACTTCTGGTACTGGGGGAATGAGCGAATGATGATGATGTAGATCTCGATCGCTTTGTCCCGGAATTTCTGACTTCCGGCGGTCTTCCGATCTCGCGTATCAGTGCATCGATCTTCGGCGGCACCATCGCCGCGGACACGAGCGATACACTCCTCTTCTTCTGCGAAGGCCTGAATGTCCGTCGCGCTGGCGCGCTCCCACAACATCTCGGACATCCGATAGTAAAACTCAGCCTTATCAGGATGATCGTCCCGAGTCTTCTGAATGAGGCGGTTCAGGCGCCGCATGGACTCGTTCCACTTGCCCTCAAGGAGCTGGCGGCCCTTCTTACGCGTGAATTGCTTCCCACCCAAGGACGGTCCCTTAGGCTGCGCCTTGCGGACCTTCTTCTTACCCTTCATCTTCGATGGGGCACTCGGAAGATCCCTAAAGGTCTTCTTCTCCTGCGCTTGGGCAGATAGAGAGGCCGCGATGATACTCAGCGCTGCCCCAAAAGCGACTAGACGACGCCTGGTCATCGACCACACTCCGACTTAATGGTGTATAAATAATAGCCGAGTTCATCTCGCCAAAACTCGCCACGAAAGGGCCAATAAATGTGCTCTTCATCGGTCGCGTAAATGCTTCCCTTCCGCTTACGCTTCCTTGGAGAGTTATCACCCCGCAACTTACCTTGCAGGCCCTGACGCTCAGCCTCCTTGATCTCGAAGCCAATTCGGTCGTGCTGATTGAACAACTCATCGAGCTCACTGACGACCCGCTTAAGGCGCTTTCTAGCTAACAAGCCCGCCTCATGCACTGCGAGAGACTTAATGACCTCAGTGTCCTGAATAATCGTGTTGGCCAATTGGCTCTTGGCCCATTGAGACTTTGAGTCCGATATCAGCTTAGTCTCCCGATCAAGCTCTCGGATATAGGCGTTCATTCGCTTCAGGGTTTTGTCCGCGAAGGCTGCCTTCAAGATCTGACCGACTCGTGGCGAGATGCGGCTCCCGCCATCTTGTAGCTTCCCAAGAAACTGATACAGCTCCGACGGCTCAGAGAATGAGTCGACATACCCCCGAACCTCTTTGAGCAGGTCACGATAGCTGACGTCAAACCCGAGCAAAGCCGCCTCGGATTTATTGTAACTGCACTTCGAAAAAAACGTGACCGCCTCCAGAATCTTAGACTCTGGCATGTACTCATCCTTAAAGAAGGGAGAGTTCAAGGTGTGCAGATTGCCAAGAGCCTTCTCATGATTCTGCGACATATAGTGAGTCCAACTTGACTCGAAGAGTGCATCGAGCCAAAGCACGCTATCCAGCGGGATTCGGTCGTAATACTTGGCGGCTTTGTCGAACTGCCTCGTACTATAAAAGACCCTCGCCATGCTCAGGATCGCGAGCTGGTTAAAATAGCGAAGGTCCTCCGTCAGTTCATCCGCCTCTAGGGTCGTACGGAGCAAGTCCTTGAACGCCGCCACCGCTGGCGCCGGCTTATCAAGACGGACGTGGCTGATCCCCTCGAGGAACTTAGCCTTGGGAAAGTAACTACTCTTCTTGTTCACCTGCTTGAGGTGCTCCAGGCCGGTTCGGACGGCCCCACGCTTGTAGTGATATTGACCTAAGAGAAAGGCGAGCTCGCTTCTAAACTCAGCCGGACATTCCTGAGGCTTGAACTTAGCGATCTTCTCCAGAAGGCCCGGATCTCCTGAGATTTTCCGAGAGAGGTAGTAGAGCCATTTGCACGTCGTTCTGAAATAACGGTGGTCAGGACCAGTCTGAGCGACGCGATCAAAGAAGTTCAATGACGCCTGGTAAAGACCCAGGCGATACAGCGTCTTGCCCAAGTAGTATTCAGCCTTCTGCTCATATGGACCCACCGCAGTTTCATTGCGAGCGACTATCCTATGGAGCAATAGACTAGCTCGGAGAAAGTCGTCCTTCTTGTAGGCTTTGATAGCCTCGCGCAGGTCAGCCTCTGCCTCCGGATCCTCCTGAACACGAACGGGGTTGAACACCATCGTGTCATCCTGGGCATAGCCAAGCCCGGGCAAAAGACCGATCAACACCGCGACCAATAGGCTACGCCAGATCATACGAGGCTGCCTCCTGCAATTCGTGCCCAAGTGAAGTGTCCCAGCGACCGAAAGTATCCCCGGTCTGCTTGACCCAATCCAGTATTGAAACTGGCCCCCTACGCTTATACGAACGGAGAAGATGGATCGCAAAGGAATTCCCCCTCAAACGTGCCTCTTGCCAGGGAGCGTTCGTACCCCAGTCTGGACGCTGAAGAGCGCTCAGAAAGCAAGGCAGTGAATCGACCCGGCGCGCGGCATCAAGGAACACGAGCTTCTCCCTTTTCGAAGATAGGGCGTCATCGCCACACTGAACTTAAGCAATGACGGTGCCAGTCAGGGCAAGTTGCCATTAGAAAACTACTCTGACCCTGGGATTTATTCGCTCCGAAGACAAACGAGGACAAAAGACCGGACACATCAGTCCCAGAATGGGGTGGTCGATCGTAGTCGCTTGGCCTGAGGGCGTGCAGAGGAACGCTAGAACGAGCTAGATGGCGCCTTTACGAACGCAGTAACACTCTGGTGTAAAGGTGTCCGTCGGCGCACAAGGCTCAGAGGTTTGATCTGTGTCACCAATGATGGGAAGGCATGCAGCGCTTCCTGGACAATCAG
>CALELH010000545.1 GCA_937902595.1 uncultured Myxococcales bacterium | reverse complement strand
TGCAGGCTCTCAACACCAGCGATCCGAAGAACAGCCTGCCCGTCGACCACTTCGTAGAGATAACGACGGTCGCCTCGACTTAAGACAAACATGAGCGGTGACCCCGTCCGGATGGAGACATAGTCCCCAGCAGGCCCGTCCTGCAGCAGAACCTCGGTGCCGGGTGGTGACAATTGGGCCCTGCGGACACTGACCGGCCCCCGAGAGAGCCCGTAGAGGACTCCAGACGACGTCGCCAGGAGACTATCCACAGGCACCTCGGAATCGAAGGACGCCACCACAACCGGCGCTGCTCTTAGGTCCCAAATTCGTGCACCTGAGTCCCTGCGCTCGAGAAGAAAGCCGCCGTCACTGCCCGCCATCCGGCCATCCCAGCCGACGAGGGGCTCAGCTGCGAAGCCGCACCCGTCTCCACGGTAGAGGTCGCCTGCCATGGCCAGCAATAGGCTGCCGTCACTGCCCTTCGCGATGGGCGGGAAGAGATCTTCGGCGCCCCAGTGGATAGGACACATATAATAATAGCCGCCCTGGGGCCTCGCGACAGCTAGGCCAATATTGGTATGGACCACGGAGAATCCGCCCGACCCATCCCCGATGGCGCCTAGGGCCGCGGGCGCAGGACCGTGGGCGAGAGCGACGGCGGGGCCAATGCACAACAGTAAAAGCGTAGCGACCCTTAGTCGGTGCACTCAGCGATGCCCTCATCACACGCGCCCGAACGCAGCACTGGTGTCGCGCACTCGCTCAAGGAGGCGTATTCCGCAGGACAGCTCTCCTCTAGGCAGGCGACGAGGTCGCCGCCCGTGACGAGCTCGACCGCACAGTCCCTAAAGCAGCTCGAGATGACCGAGAGTTCCTGCCCGCATCCCTGCCTGAGGCATCCTGACGCTGTGAGAATCGCTGACTGCAAGACGCATTGTCCACAATCAGGATCCGGAGCCATACACGCATTCAGGCATTCAAAAGAATCTGGGTCGGAGCAGTCTTGCCGACAGGGCTCCAGTCCCGCGCACCGTGACGCCGGCGGCACATTGGGCTCTATGATGCTTAGGAAGTTCAAGCACATTTCATCCAGGCTACCATCCCCCCAGACCACACGCCGCGGCGTAAGGCGCTCCCCGTTTACTACGGGCTGGTTCATCTCGGAGTTGTCATACTCACAGGTCACCCTAAATTTATCCCCAGGGTTGGCCACGATCACCTCATCCGGTAAGAACCTATAGGTCTGCTGCCAATTGAAGTCCCAGTCTGGGATATCCACTAGGCACTCCTCATCCCCATTTGCCCTAACCAGATCAACACGGATACGCTTCCCGAGCTGGTGCATATGGGGGGCCGTAGCGACGACTGTCACGGGGTCTCGGCGAACAGGGAACTCCTTCATGTGGATGGAGGAGGAATCCCCGGCGGGAATATCCAGCCCCAAGAAGGGTTGAGGCTTCGAGCGCAGCAACATCGGCTGAGGCTCATCGAAATAATACAGCTTGATGCCGGTCCTATCTAACTCTGGCTCTCCAGCTAAGACATTGTAATGTACCTGCATCACGATCCGTGAGCCCGCAGGGACGAAACGCGCCACGCCTTGAGGGGTCACCTGTGGCAGCCCTCCTGGTGCCCAGCCTGCTAATGGCTCCACGGACTGACCGACACCTGGGCCACCGAAACATTCATAGCCGGGCCCCTCATCCGCCGCATCCGCCGCCTCGAGGTCCGCGACGTCCTCAGGAAGGATGACATAGGCCAACACATGATGAACGATCGGCCTGACATCCGGAACGATGTATGTCCCCTGCAGGAAGGTGTCAGTCTCGAAGGTGACATCAAGGGCAAAGCATCGATAATCATCGGGCCGTGATCCGTCCGGAATATACCCCTCTGGGTACCGCGCGAACGCGTCTGGCTCCCCGAGGTCAGACAGCACCGACTCAGGCTCGAGCCCCTCTTCATTACCGCTCTCTGGAACACCTTCGAGCATCCCGCCCGCCACCCATTGGCGGAAGGTCTCTACCTCGAGCTCTGTAATGCCTCGCTCGTCTTGATACGTGCGACAGTCCCGATCGGGCATCCACGGCGGCATGCGGCCGCTCTCGATGGACTCGAGAGAGACCGTCGCCATGGCCTTCACCGACTCATAGGTGTCCAAGGCGAACGGCGCCACACCGCCCCCTGCGTGACAGCCCGCACAGTTCTTCGCGACAACTTGCGCGACATCCCCATGCCAGGTCACTCCGGACGTGGATGACTCCCCGTCGCCACCGGCGCCACCGGTCATCACCTCTCCTGACTCACCTTCAGAATCTTCGCCCTCTTCACACCCTAGTGCGCCGATCACCAGCACGCAGCAGATCGCCAGCAGCGGAATTAATCTGTCCACGAGCACCCCTTTGATAGTAAATAGCCCCACGGCATCTTAGCGGAAACCTAGGGCTCCCCGGAATCAGGATCACGTTTCCAGTTAAGTTTTCGCTATTTGAAGCCGGTCTGACCACAAACCAGACGTGCCCACTGTGCTCGAAGGTATCCATGCAATCCAAGGTCATCATCGCCGCCAACATTATCACGCTATTGGTGGTGGCATACGTGGGCTTCCAGGTTAAAGGCCAGAAGCACGATCCCCGTAAGCGGGGAATCACGGCCAGCGGGGCCCTCCAGAAGGCTCAAAAACACGAGACGGATGGCCGCTATAGAGAGGCGTCCGTCTGGTATAATCAGGCCATGCGAATTGGAGCAAAGGGTATTCGCAGCGTGGCAAATCAGGGGCGTCATCGGGTAGACGCGCTCATCATCATCTCCCATCACGAGGTCCCTGCCTCACTCAGTAAAGGGCTCGCCCCTCTCAGGGAGGCCCTCGCGAAAGAGCCGCCCCCCAACCCGGCGGTCGGAAGCCTCTTGCGCGCGGCCGGCCTCATCGCGTCCGGGCAGGGTGATCAGGCGTACAGACTCCTAGAGGCGCCCAACCCCGATCCAATGGTCGAATTGTGGCGTCGCTGGCTTGCCTCGGACCCGCGAATCGGTTCCTCCGACGCAGCCTCCCGCAACGAAGCGCTCAATGCGGTGCTGGCTGCTCGCCCCGAGTTCGCCGCAGCCCACTACCGACGAGGCCGAGCCATCCTTAACGGGGACGACGCGAAGTCGGCCATCGAAGCGTTCGAGCGCGCTCACAGCCTTGGCTTTGGCGCCTTGGCGTCCATGGGGATCTCACAAGCTTATGCCCACCTTGGCGACTGGCCCGCGGCGGAGGCTGCCCTCGCTAAGAGCCTCGAGCAGAGGCCTGAGACAGCCGCTGCGCTACTCCACCTCGCCGGCACGTTCTTAGGGAGTCAACGGGACGACGCTGCGGCGAAAGCTTACCTGGCCGTCTACGAAATCGATCAGTCCCATGAGACCCTAATCAAAGTCATGGAGGGGCTTCAGGCAGCTGGACGAGGCATCGACAGTGAACGTTTAAGCAGGGCCCCTGCGGCGGCCAAGTCCGCGAGCGCACACCTGCTCGTGGCTCGCGCGAAGCTCTGCGAAGCCTTGGGCAAGCCCGTCGAGGCCAGGCTGGCGCTCGAAACGTTGCTCGCCCTCGAGGAGGCAAGGCGACCTTCACAGGAGGTCCTCGATTGGGCGAAGAGCCGGCTGGAGTCGCCAGACGGTCCGCAACAAACTCAAAGAGATCCGGTCCATCGCCGCCCAATTGATGGGAGGTGACCAATGAGCGCGCATCCAAGCGCATTTCAGCTTGAGGCCCATAGCGCGGGCGAGCATAGCGCCGTCGTCCACGACCATCTTCAGACGTGTGCCGAGTGCAGCGGCTATCTTGTGACCCTTGAGGCGGAGCGGCGCGCCCTGATGGAGTTGGAGCCCGCTGCGAGTCTATTGAGGGTGCCGAAAATAGAAGCGACGCTCCCTGAGCCGGCAGCATCTAAGGGTTGGCCTCGCTGGGTTGCCTTTCTGCCGCTAGGCCTGGCGGCGCTCACTCTCCTCGGCGTAGGCGTCCTCACCAAGCCGGCACCCCAAGGCCAGGAAGATCTCCTATTCAAAGGTGCATCACTGAAGGTCAAGGTAGTTAGAGCGAGAGGCGCGTCCCAGTCTGAACACGACGGCGCGGTAAAGCTCGCCGTGGGCGATCGGATCCGCCTCCTGGTCGTCACTGATCGACCAGGACCTCTACTGCTTGGGCACCTCGATGCCGAGGGCACCTGGACTGAACTCTCCCGTCATGAGCACCTTCCTGCGGGACAACATTCGGTACCCAAGAGCGCTCTGGAGATCACAGAGGGCACTCGAAAGGGACGTTTTATTGTCGGTCCCCCGGCTAAAGTCCTCGCGGCCCGCAGAGGTGCAGCTGAACACGGGGCCCACACCATTGAGACCGAGAGTGAGGCGAACGAATGAGAACACACCTTCTCCTCCTTCTTTTCGCTGCGGGCCATCGAACCCAGAGCACCTTCGAGGGCGCTGCGGGTGGCCCCTCCGTCGGCCTCGCCTGGAGAGAAGAACTGGATGGGCATTGGAGAGTCGCTTTTGAGGCGG
>CALELH010000544.1 GCA_937902595.1 uncultured Myxococcales bacterium | reverse complement strand
TTCTTGAGGAGCGCCGGTGGAAGGGCCGGGCTGGGTACCCAGGGGCCATCCTGCTCGTCCGGTACGTGCCCCGAGTAAGCCCACAGCTGACCGGTGCGTTCGGCGCCGTCGATCCCGATCAGGACGCCATACATCCGAGGAACGGCGCTCGGCGCGGAATGTTTGAGATGGGTTTGAAGATCCAGCGCCGCGCGGATCGCTGCGTGTGATCGGGGCAGGGAATGAGTGTTCCCGCAGCGAACGCAAGATCCTGAGTATGCTGTCTGGTGTACTGACTTTTCGTCGATCGAACTCTTCGCCCAAGGGCGCTCTGCAAGGAGTTGAAAACAGCGCATACGCTCTCTCCGTTAGAGGCACGCGTGTACAGCGCCACCGCCAATCGGTACACAAGACTGGCCCCATGGGCAGTCTTGTGCCTGGAAATCACAGAACGCGATACAGATGCTGCCGCTCCCTGCGTTGCCACAAATGGTGTTTTCCCCGCAGTCGTCATTGTCCACACAGGCTGCGCCCAATGGGGCCTCACCGGCGGGACGACACTCGCCGAAGTTAGCGGAAAATGAGAGAGGTTGGCAGGTCTCGCCGTCGGCGCAGTCATCGCTTAGGAGCGTGCAGTCCGACTCGTAACACAGGCCCAGGTTGAACAGCTCATTCTCCATGGTGTTTGGGTTGTCCGGCTGTCCGATCTGTACACACGCTTGCCCCTCTACGCATCCGCCCCCTCGGCCCACTTCGCAGAGGGCCCGACACACCCCTCGGTCCTCGTTCATATTGCTTGGGTCCAGGGGATCATCGCGGTCACCGCTGCAGAGATGCCCTGGCGCGCAAGCCAAGGCGGTCTCCTCGGCTATCCGTGGGTCGGCCTCTCCGTCGCACTCGGCGCCATTGGCGGCGGTGCCGGCCTGCAAGCAAATCCCGGGATTCATCGAGGTCGCTGGAAGCGGCCGGCAGGTGCCGTTGGGGGAGTTCCCAACGGCGCACTGGCCGTTGAGCTGATTGCGTTCGCACCAAGAGTAATAGCAGATGTTGGGCTGGCCTGGACCGAGCAGAGCTTGGCATGCCATGTGGAGTGGGCACTCACCGTCGGCGTTGCAGGTGTGTAGGCAGAAGTTATCCCCGCCCTGAGTCTGGACACAGAATTGCCCATCGGAGCATGGGGAGGCCGCGTTGCACGCGGCGAAGCTGTCTGTTTGGCATGCGCCTTCAATACATTCGTAATTAAGGGGGCAATTGTAGTCGCCGGCGCAACTGCCATCCGCTCGAAGGCATCGTTCCTCGGTGCATTCTTCGTTTGCTGCGCACTCATAAGGGCAGTCGGGCACCTCTTCCAGCATGAGTTCGCAGATCCCGGTCTCTCCGTTACAGACGCCTTCCCGGCCACACCCGCCGACACGGCAGTCCGTGAGGCACACATCGACCGACTCGGACATTTCATCTTCAAGTAGGCGGCGCTGGGCGGTACAGAACCAGCCTTCACGACATTGTGCTTCTTCGGAGCACCGCTCAAAGCAGACGCCCGCGCCTGCGCTAGAGATACATACTCGGCCGTCACCGCAGTCCGCGTCCTCCTCACATGACACTTCACAGAATCCATTTGGGGTGACTCGTCCCGAGGACGCTTCGTCTGAGCAGTTACCCGATGAGCACTGGGCGCCGTCGGTACAGGCGCCGCCGGCTGGGTTGAAGGCGAGGCAGCATACGATACCGTCTCCGGGGCATTCACCTTCGATAGGCTGGCCATCGCAGGCGCCCTGACCAACGCAGGCGCCGGACTCGCCGCTCTCCCCGCTGCAGGCCAGACCGACGCAGCAGACCGAGTCACCAAGACACTTGCTCGGATCGGCGGTCCCGGTACAGGTCTCCGCCCCAACGCAGACCCCTTGGCCCCCATCAGCGCTTCGGCAGGGGTTGCCATCAGCAGCGATGCCGCAGAGTGTCGCGAGATCCTGAGTTGCCGTCAGGGTGGCGACCGTGATCTCTTCGCAGGTCGCTCCGGCTAGGGCCTGCCGATCTATGTCACCATTCTCGCAGTCCGACGCACACGCCGCCGAGACGTCTCGCTCTTCTCCTGGCGTTAACTGTCTACAGAGTTCGTTTGCGTATAGGCAGTCGATGGCCTGGGAGCAGAGGTCTTCGCAGGAGAGAGCCTGCACTAAAGCGTCTGGCGTCACGTCTCCGCCGTCCTCGCTGCCAGCGCTACCATCCATCGGTGTGGTGGCGCCGTCGGGCATGGCCATCCCGGCGTCTCCTAGGCCAACCATGATTCGGGCACACCCAAACATTCCGTTGGCGCTCTCGACGCACTCGGAGCCCTGAGGGCACATACGACTGGAATCTCTGCAGTCGATGGTGTCGTTACTCGAACCCCCTTCGTCTCCCTGGCACCCTAAGGTGAACAGCGCAAAAGTACATAGGGCTAGTGTGTGCAGCTTCATAGGTTTCCTCCCCGGATTCCGCGACGTTATCCCGCGTCGGCGACCGAATTAATACGCAAACCTGTGGGATTGTAAAGGGTAGGTTTCGGCACCCAAGCCGGACGGTCAGGGTGTCTGTGCTTGAGCGGTCATCCTGACGTGGGCCTGGGAGAGGATCAGCCGATGAAGGAGGGGTTTCTTGCCGTCCGGAAAGAGCCCTTTTGATCGCTCGGTCCACAGGGATTTTGCGGCGGCCGGCTTGCCTGAATCGATGAGGCCGAGCATCGCTGCCTCTAGGAGGAATCGTCCGGCCCGGCCCGTCTCTTTCTTGGGGCTGTCCAATAGGCGGGTCGCCGGCGTGAGCATCGCCTTCCCGTTCCGAGCGCCCGCCGCGCCAAGGAGCTGAAACCAGTCGCGTGTGTGTGCATCAAAGGTCTTCAGGCAGGGGCTGCGTCCTAGATGGTCCCAGACCTGGGTGGCGGACCTTCGGTCAAGCTCGGCGTTGATGGAGCTGCCGAGTGTGTAGAGCGCTCGGTAAAGATCATCTCCTTGTGGTGCCTCTGAGCACTCAGTAAAGGCCCCGTGAACCCGCTGCGTTGCTGCGGCGAGGGGGCTGGGGATCTTGTCTGGACCAGGCTTGGTCGGCAAGCCGAGCAGCTTCCTGGAGATCGCCCGGGCGACCGAGGCGCGCTTAATTCTCGGCAGGCGGACCTGGGCGTTGGCCGGCGGTGTCTCTGCCGGTCGCTCTAGCCAGCCGTCGTCATGGCGCGGTGAGCCCAGGATCTCCATGGCCGGGATCGCGGTGGCGGCGAGCTGCAAGACCGGTCTTGCCGAGTCCCCAAGGAATCGCGCTCTAGCGGCTCGTGCGTCTAGGTATGGGAAGTAGTCCGAGTTCGCCGGCACCTCGTAACTCATAAAGAGTGGGACCAGTGTGCGGGCATCACCAACTCGGTGAAGCTCAAGACTGAGCTGATCGATAACTCTGAATGGCGCGAGCTCTTGTTTCAGCGCGGGGTAGTCGAAGACCTTCCCGCTGAGCGGCCCAATCGGACCATCGGCGCGGGCAAGTAGAACAAGATTACTCCCATCCGTCGCAAACAGCGTGAAGTCGGGGAAAGTCTCGTGCATTGCGGTGACGATAGTCGCGAGCAGCGCCGGGGAGAGCTCGTAGAGCTGTATCCACTGAGCGAGGACGCCACCCGGGTTTAGGTGCTGGCGAATCCTTTGATAGAACTCCTTGCTGAACAGGCTGGCGACTCCACTGACCCAGGGGTTCGATGGTTCAGAGATGATGATGTCGTACTTGGCGTGGGTCGCGGAGAAGAAGGTTCTCGCGTCATCTTCGATGATGCGGCTGCGCGGATCTTTGAAGACGCGGTCATTACGTGGGCTAAACAGCCTTGCGCCCTCGATCATCTTGGACTCGATCTCGATCGTGTC